>JAZNXQ010000281.1:0-3249 GCA_045593945.1 Lachnospiraceae bacterium
TGTAGGTAAGAACTGCATCGATCTTATCGTTAATATTTCTGTCTTTTGTTGCAATCTTACGCTTTTCAACCGCTTTAACAATACCGTTTACAAAAGCAAAACGCTTCTTGTCAGCCGCGATCACTTCATTTTTATCAGAAAAATCGATATCTCCCTGCACATAAGGAGCCTTTTGACCTGAACCTATAGCGGCCACTGCGGCATTAACAACTTCTTTAAGACCTTCTGCCGATGTGGAAACAGTCTCAATAACAGGGCATCCAAGCTTCTCAGATAATGCCTTTTCATCAATCTCTGTCTTCTTCTTCTCATTGATATCACTCTTGTTAAGAGCTACAACAACCGGAACACCAAGTTCCAAAAGCTGTGTCGTAAAAAATAAGCTACGGCTTAAGTTTGTTGCATCAACGATATTGATGATTGCATCAGGATTTTCATTCTTAACATAGCTGCTTGTAATGCTCTCCTCCGAAGTAAACGGAGACATTGAATATGCACCCGGAAGGTCTACTGCAATTAACTCCTCTGATCCGTCATAAAAGTTCTTCTTAATTGGGCTTTCTTTCTTATCTACAGTAACACCTGCCCAGTTACCTACACGCTCTGCTCTTCCCGTAAGCGCATTGTACATGGTGGTCTTACCACTGTTCGGATTACCCGTCAAAGCAATTCTCATTTCTTTTCCTCCTATAAATAGATGTTCTCTCCTGCCGAAGGACATTTTCGGCATCGTGTTAGTCTATGCTAACCTTGGATTAAAAATATATATCACAAAAAAACATCTCAAATTAAATTATACTATAATAGCTGCCGCCAGCTGATTATCAATGTTATATCTGCCGTCCTTAATGGAAACGACACAACCGCTTCTCTTGCGTGAAACTACAGTAATAGGCTCTCCGCCATAACATCCCAATGAGAAAAGAAATGCATTCAACTCTTCATCATCAGTCTGAATCTCTTTAATGATATACTCTTCTCCGAGTACAGCTTCTGTCAAATTCATATCTGCCTCCTGTTTCAGCATTCTCATTTAAAGTTTGGTTAGCATACGCTAATTCATTACCAAAAATAATAGTTAGCCTCTCCTAACCATACGTAATGATAGCACCCAAAAAACAACCTGTCAAGCCTTTTTTGATAAAATTTGGCGATTTCTCCATTTTTTTGTTACAGCCATCATTTTTACTGATATTATTGAATTTTATGGTTTGCTTCTTTCTTAAATACATGATAGAATATATTTAATACTATGTATTCAAGCAAAATATTATGCTTTTACATATATGCTTTTCACATATAGGAAGGGGGATTCTCCATGCGTTTACAGGAATCAGGTGAAATGTATATAGAGACGATTTATTTATTATCAAAAGAGAGCTCGCAGGTCCGTGCCATCAATGTAGGTGAGCATATGGGCTATTCCAAGCCCAGCGTAAGCCGCGCCATCGGAATTCTTAAACAGGCTGGCTATGTCATTGTTGATGAGAATGGTTTTTTGCATCTTACCGAAGCCGGTATCAGCATTGCCGAGAAGACATATGAACGTCACACCATACTTACACAGCTTTTTGAAAAGCTCGGCGTTGACCACGAGATTGCTACCGAGGATGCCTGCAAGATTGAACACTGTATAAGTGATGAGACTTTTGCGGCAATTAAGGCTCACGTTCTTAACAATCTTAATAACAATGAATAATTTTCGAAAGGCTTTTTTATGAGAAAAATTCTAAGCTATATCAATTCACACAGATATGATATTCATGCCGTATTTGCCGGATTTCTGGCAGTACTTTTGATGTATCTTATCAAACAACCAATCAAAGATAAAATCCGAGATCATGTAGATGCTAAGATAGCTGCTAATCCGGGGTTGGCGGATAAGCGCAGGACATACATTAAACACTACAATATGATTTTGATATTATTAACATTAATTATTGCTTTTTGTATGTTTTTCCTTGTATCGCTTGCTTCTCCAATTATTGAATTTTCCTTCTCAAGCGCAATCATGAGCGGTGTTTTTGCATTATGCGAATATGCTGTCATTGACCAGCTTGGTATTGTCCGTGATGAAGGAGGCGACGACTATGAATAATGCCATAGCTTTTTTTGTCGGAACAATTACATTCGTTGCGATGATGATTATTAAAATTCCCATCAAACGTTTTATACTGTGGCTTGCAGGTCCGGAAGATTATGACGGCAGGGATGTCTTAATAAAACGTTGTAACAGCGTACTTTTTGTTGTTACCATGGTGGTTGCAGTATTTATTTACTGGGGTATTGTCCAGATAATTGATGTTCATCATTTCAAATTATGCTGTTCCCTAAATGCGGGAGCAATTGCGATAGCAATATATGCCGTATATGAACAATGGTTTGGCGCGTAAAATCAAGGGGTGTTGCAAAAATGCAACACCCCGATAATTTTTTAAAGAGAATGTATTCTTGTTTAAATTGCAAGGTCTACATGCTGTATTGTTCCGGCCTCGCCGTTTTCTTTTAAGTAAACACCCGTAGACCTGATAATACCGTTTGTCTTGTTAGTTTCAAGCTCTTTAAGAGAGAACTGCGTCGATGCATGCCCAAGATAAAGCGCTCCCACTCCTGCTTTCTTTAAATCTACAAGCTTATCATTGCCATTAGCATCTTTTGTCCATACCTTCAAATTCTTAAACACCGCATCAGCCTCATCAATCCAGCCGTTACCGTCAATATCGTATTCTGCCAAATCCTTAAAGCCGTCACCTGACTGCGTTCCGAAAAGCTCGTTGCCGTCATTAATCTTGCCGTCACCATTCTTATCAAGAGCAAGGAATCCGCTGCCTTCACCCGCAAATGAAATCTCCTCTTCCTCACCATCGGAATTAAGGTCAAACAAGAATTTCTGATCGGTAACAGTTGCAATATTGGTGTCAAGATTGATAACAAGTGGGTCCGTCACAACATATGAATACTGTGTAAGCTCTTCATATTCCTTGCAGAAAGAACGCGACATCTCAAGAGTTACCCCAAAATTAATCTCTCTTCCGTCAGCAGTTCTTACAATACCATCCGCCTGATATGCCGTATGTTCATGTTCCGCATAAAATGATGAGTTTACCGTTGTCTTGGTCCAAACCGTTCCGCCTACACCCGATGATATATTTCTGCCCTGAACACCACCGATAGAAAATACACCGCCGTTTTCTCCTGCAAGATTGGTTCCTTTAATCAAACCGGGCATGGTATCTTTAAAGCCTGTAT
>JAZNXQ010000282.1:0-12985 GCA_045593945.1 Lachnospiraceae bacterium
ACACGTGAGAACACCAAGAAGGAGCTTGCGGCTCTCGGATATACCTTCGGGGATTCCAAGACCAACTTTATTTTTGCGGCTCATGAGGAGTTTGATGCAAAGGAGATATTTGCGTTCCTTAGAGAGAAGGCAATTATCGTAAGACATTTTAATGCTCCGCGAATCAGTAATTATTTGCGAATAAGCATCGGTACCGATGAAGAGATGGCTGCGCTTATAGCGGCGCTTAAGGAGTTTGAACAGCAAAAAAGAAGCTGATTTGGATAGTTTTCATAGGAAAAAGGTTGAAAAATCGATAATCAGTGCGTATAATATGCGATGATGAAAGAATTTGCACAGCAAATTTTTTGGAAACGAAGAGAGATATTAAATGGAGGAAATAAAATGATTAAGGTAGTAAAATTTGGCGGAAGCTCTCTTGCAAGTGCAGAGCAGTTCCGTAAGGTGGCAAATATTATTAATTCTGACAGCGACAGAAGATATGTTGTTCCGTCAGCACCCGGTAAGCGTTTTTCAGCAGACACTAAGGTGACAGATATGTTATATGAGTGTTATGGCGCAGCATCTAAGGGACAGAAGTATGACCATCTTCTTCAGGCTATTAAGGACAGATATAATGAGATTATCAAGGAACTTGATCTTAAAGTTTCACTTGATAAGGAATTTGATATTGTAGAGTCTTGCTTTGTTGGTAAGGCAGGCCGTGACTATGCGGCATCAAGAGGTGAGTATCTTAACGGTATTCTTCTTGCAGCATATCTCGGATATGAGTTTGTTGATGCGGCAGAAGTTGTTTTCTTTGATGATAAGGGTGTTTTTGATGCAGCTAAAACCAACAAGGTTATGGCAGAGCGTCTCAGCGGACTTAAGAATGCGGTTATTCCCGGTTTCTACGGTTCAATGCCTAATGATACAATTAAGACATTTTCACGTGGCGGTTCAGATATCACAGGTTCTATCGTAGCAAGAGCAATTAAGGCTGACCTTTATGAGAACTGGACAGATGCTTCAGGTGTTCTTGTAGCTGATCCCCGTATTGTAGATAATCCGGCGGTTATTAATACGATTACTTACAAAGAGCTTCGTGAGCTTGCATACATGGGCTTTGCAGTATTCCACGAGGATGCTATTTTCCCTGTTCGTAAGGAAGGTATTCCGATTAATATCAGAAATACCAATCATCCGGAAGATCCGGGTACAATGATTGTAGAGAGTACTTCTAAAAAACCGGATTATACAGTTACAGGTATAGCAGGTAAGAAGGGCTTTACGGCAATCAGCATTGAAAAGGATATGATGAATTCAGAAATCGGATTCTGCAGAAAGGTTCTTGAAGTATTTGAGAAGTGTAATATTTCACTTGAGCATATGCCTTCAGGCGTTGATACGATGAGCGTTATCGTACAGCAGTCAGAGTTCGAGGATAAGGAGCAGGAAGTTCTTGCGGGAATTCACAGAAGTGTGTCTCCTGATGCTATTGAGATTGAGTCAGATCTTGCACTTCTTGCAATTGTTGGTCGTGGTATGAAGTCTAATCGCGGTACAGCGGGCAGAATTTTTGCAGCACTTGCACATGCTCATATCAATGTTAAGATGATTGACCAGGGTTCAAGTGAGCTTAACATTATTGTCGGTGTAAGCGAAGCTGATTTTGAGAAGGCAATTAAGGCAATTTACGATATTTTTGTAACCTCTGCTCTGTAAAAGTTTGTGAAGCAAAGTCTTTTGGGAAAGAAGAGGATTAGTGTGTATGGGAAAGAAACTTATAAAAACTATAATTGTATTGGGATTATTTGCGGCATTTTCAGTGCTTGCCGCATGTAATAAGGGAGGCGTTAAAGGTACTATGGTAATTACAGGCGGACAGGAGTATATTTATGCTCCTCATACGGGTGCGGTAACAAGTGCTCCTTTTGTTGCCACATTGGTGGATGGCGATAAGACAGAGGTGCTTACAAATGTAACATGGAAGATTATAAGCTCTTCCAAGGGTTCATCAATCAGTGCGGACGGTGCTGTAACTGTAACTGAGAATTATATTGCAGGTGATATTAACGGTACGGATATTACAATCCAGGCAACTCATAACGAGGATGCAAACGTAGTGGCGACTGCGACTTTGCATGTACGTGAAGCACAGAGAGTTGCGGATTTTAAGATTTCAATGCCCAATAACATAAGAACAGGTGAATCTGTTGCAGTATATGTTACAGAGTGTGTTGACCAGTACGGCGAGCCTATTACAGATACTGATTTTGTTGCTGTAAAATGGGAAACCAGTGATGAGACACTTATGGTTATTGATGGCCGTCTTCATGTGCGTCTTAAGGCAAAAGAAGAGACTTTTGCAGCAGTACGTGCTACAATAAGCGGCGTTTCCGTTGATAAGAAGTTCATAGTACATAATATTGCGGAATATACTCCGAGTGCTGATATCCTTACAAAACTTGAGGCGGCAGATATAGAGATTCTTACGGTTACGGATGTTGATTTTGATGCTGAGAGAACATTTGACCTTAATCAGTATGTGTATGTAAATGAAGCAGTTTCGGGTCTTTCGGAGCTTGCGGTTGATGTTTCAGGCATGGTTAATTACAGTGCCAATACAGATTTTCAGGTAACATATCTGTATAATGACGGAACAATTAAGCAGGAGGACTTGAGAGCGGCGGCAGACGGTAAGATTAAGCTTGCTTTCAAGGATAAAAATGTAAAGGCAGTTGAGGTTACACCGGTTCTTAAGTTCAGTCTCGGTAACTGCAGTTATACGGAAGCACAGGGTTATGTTAAGGTGCCTGCATCCGTAAAATATAATAACGAAAGTCTTTACGGTTTCCATGGTGAACCCGGTGATACAAAGGGCGGAGTTAATCTTTTTGATGAAGCAGGTATGTTTGTTGTTGCCGTACCGGACGGTTTTTATAATATAAGAATCACTAAGTCGGGAACAGGTCGTTCAACAGTTATGATTAACGGCGCATCTCAGGGAACCAATGTTGGTAATCCGGGAACAGGCGGAAGAACGGGAACTACACCTTATACATATCTTATGGAGGATGTTGTTATTGAAGGCGGCACAGCAAGAATCGGTCTCGGAGAGAAAGACTGGGGTCTTGCAGCAGTTGAGGTTAGAAGAACAACACAGCTTAGAGAAAGACGAGTTCATGTTTATATCGGTGGTGACTCGACAGCCAGCAACTATTATCCTATAGAAGTTTCAGAACCTGAGATGGGAAGATATCAGACAGGTTGGGGACAGGTGTTCTCACAGTTTGTTACAGATGATATTGCAGTAACCAATCTTGCAGGTGGCGGAACATACGCAAAGAGCTGGTATGAGTCAGTATTTTCGGGCGTAATACAGAATGGTCAGCCGGGAGATTATTTTATCATTCAGGAAGGTATTAATGACCGTTCTTACAGCGACCAGGCAGAAATGGTAAAATACCTTACCAAGATGATTGAAGAGTGTCGTGAGAAGGGAATCATAATTATCCTTGTTACTACAATGCAGACTCCTAAGTTCTGGAGAGACGGCAAAGGTAATGACCTTGGAGAGTTCGGAACTCCGGAAGGCGGCGGACTTGCTGCATTTATGGATTCTATCAGAGCGCTTGCAGCAGAGAAGAATGTATTCCTTGTTGACAGCGGTAAGATTACAGGTGAGTGGTGTGCTGAAGTAGGCAGAACCTATGTTGCGCAGAATTATCACATCTATAACAAAGAAACAGGCGTTGAAGAGGATACACTTCACTTGTCATACCATGGTGCAATTAATGTAGCGGGTGTTGTTGCGACAAGTCTTTATGAGCAGCAGCAGGCAGGTGCTAAGGATGGAATGGGTAATACTCTTGACGGACTTAAATTCAATGAGCTTGCTCCATACGAGGCAGTTCATAAAGATAAGTTCGGTGAGACAGTTACTTCCACGACAATGCGTGTTAAGGCGGTTTATGAGCGTTACGCAGAATAGTTTACTATAGCAAAATAATATGGTTAGAAATATTGGAAAGGTTTGCGGATTGCTGCGAACCTTTCTTTTTGTTTAAACGCTATTTAAAAGGTATTCCCGATAAATATTTTGTGCATGTGAAGATGATGAAAAATATTTGTAAATATGTGTTGACAAAGAGACAGAGTAGTGATATTATATCGAGTGTCGATACATCGAGAGAAGATACATCGAGGCTTAATATATCGAGGGTAAATATGGTTAAATTACTTTTTGAGGAGGTAAGAGATGTTAGAAGAATTGGGGATTAGTCTTGGTACAGCGATAGTAATATTAATTGCACTGTATTGTATTATCAAGAGTGCGGTAAGGAATGCGATAGAAGAAGCAGAGTCCAATATAAGGAAATCAGTAACGCAGGGCATTAGAGATTACCATGACGGTAAGATTTATAATGAAGAAGACGATGAATTAGACGAGAGTGAGTAAAGGAGGGATTGCTTTGCAAGATAAGTTAATAAAAAAGTATATTCCCATGACAGAGACAATATATTATGCACTGTGTGCTATGAATAGTTCAAGGCACGGCTACGGTATAATGCAGTTCGTTGCAGAGCTTACCGACAATCGTGTGAAGATGGGAGCGGGAACGCTGTACACGATGCTTGGAAGACTTCTTGAAGATGAACTTATATATATTGTTTCTGAGGAGAGCGGTAAGAAGGTTTACGGTATTACGGAGACTGGTAAGGAACTTCTTGTTATGGAGACAGTAAGACTTGGCAAGCAGCTTGATAACGGCAAGGCTGTATTGGAGGGAAGGAGAGAGTAGAATGGAAACGTTAAAGGTAACCAGATTTATATGGAATTTCCGTAAGGAGACAGAATGGCTTCGTGAGATGTCGGAGTCAGGCTGGTTTCTTAAGGATATGAAGATGGGTGTTAAATACATATTTGAAAAGGGCGAACCCAAGACAATGGTGTACGAGGTTGATCGCTTTAATCTTCCGGCTCATCCTACCGAAGAGCAAATAACACAGAAAGAAGATTTTATTGCAATGGCAGAGGAGCTTGGTTGGAAGGTAGTTCTTCATGATGAAGACCTCAATTACTATTTTGCCAAGGAATATGAAGAAGACGGTATGAATGAGCTTTACGATACGGACGAAGCAAGACGTTTGCATGCGGAGAAATATACCAATCACTTTATTGATACTGTAAAGCTTATGTCGATATACACGGGAATCATTTTTGCGTCAGTTGCTTTTCTGATGCTTATCCAGATGTCGGAAGGATACAAAGACAAATTTTTTAACGGCTTTGTTTTGACGTTTACGATTCTCGGAACATTGTTTGTATTTTTAAATGTGCTTCTTTTATGGTTGGCCAAGATAAATTACGATTCATTTATTTTGGGTAAGGAAGAGTGGGAAGAGGAATATTTGAAGCGTTCATGTGAGCGCAAAGAACACAAAATGTTTCACAGGACACGTTCGCTTATAAAGCACCTTGAGAAGAGGAGCAAAGAAGGCTGGCATGTGCAGAGCGTACGCACACGTTCACAGATTTACGAGCCGGGTGTTAATACAGCGTACCGTTATGCAATAGATACAAAGAAACTTACTAATCGACGTCGCGTTGCGGACGGAGAGGAAGTTTTTGCAGATAAGAGAGACTGGAATGGAATCAACAATGACTGGCAGGTTGATAGCCTTAAAGATGCGAGAGAAAAGGGCTGGTTATATGTGTGTGCATTGGATAACAGAGTTGTACTTTACCGCTCAGTGGCAGAGGATAACTGCGAACCTATTAATCCGCCGGAGAGCGAAGGAAAATTTCTTACGGGAGCATTGCTTGGAACAATCGGTAAGTGTATGCTTGTCGGATTTGTTTTGGGCATGATTTTGGGAGTAATAATGAGTATATTATAAGAGGTTTCCAACGGAGACGTTGAGGAATATATAAATAATTATATTTATGAAAGGGAGACAAAATGAAACTTGAAGTAAAGAACTTACGAAAAAGCTTCGGCGAGAACGAGATTCTTCACGGAATTTCTTTCTCGGTAGAAAACGGTAAGGCACTCGGCCTTCTTGGAAGAAACGGTGCCGGCAAAACAACAACCATCCGAATTATCATGGATGTGTTTAAGGCTAATTCAGGAGAGGTATTGCTTGACGGCAAGCCTTTTGTGCCGAGGGAAAACCAGATAGGTTACCTTCCTGAGGAGAGAGGAATGTATCCTAAGAAAAAGGTTGTAGAACAGATGGTGTATTTTGCAGGCCTTCGCGGAATGGGTGCTGCGGCAGCTAAGAGAAGTGCACTTAAGTGGCTTGAAAGACTTGAGATATCAGAGTATGCTGATCGCAAGCTTGAGACACTTTCCAAAGGTAATCAGCAGAAGGTACAGCTTGCACAGACTTTGGTGTGCGACCCTGAGATAGTAATTCTTGATGAGCCGTTCAGCGGACTTGACCCTGTTAACTCACAGATTCTTAAGGATGTTGTAACAGAGCTTATCGCTGATAATAAGATTGTAATTTTCTCAAGTCATCAGATGAGTTATGTTGAGGAGTTCTGTGAGGATATTGCTATTATCAACCATGGTGATATTGTGCTTGATGGTAATATCAAGGCGATTAAGAAGGAGTTCGGTAAGGACAGACTTGTAATTGCGGCAGAGAATTATTCGCTTGATGAGCTTAAGGCAATTCTTGAAAAAGACTATGCAGATATTGTGCGCATAGACGGAGAGAAGAAGGAGTTTCTCGTGCTCGCACTTGTAGATGGCGCAGACAAAAAGAAGCTTATGGCAAGACTTACAGAGTCTGATATTGACATTTTACGTTTTGGTAGTTATGAACCGACGCTTAATGATATTTTCGTAGCAAAGGCAGGTGACAACTAATGAAAGCATTCGGAAAAGTATTAAAATTTGAGCTTAGCAATTATTTTCAGAGTAAGGGATATATGATTACGACTTTTCTTGTGGCATTTCTTGTTGCGGTTGTCATGTTTATTCCTACTATAATTCAGGCGTTTGATGACGGTGATCAGCCTTCAGACAATATTGGAATAGTAGAAAATGGCGGAGATATAATTGAAGATGATATTGTCGGAGAAGATGAAGGCGAAGGTGTTGTGACTCCGGTAGAATATGACGAATTATATTTGCTTTATGATCCGCAGAATCTTGTAGATGACCTTTCTGCCCTTAAGATGCATTTTTTTGCTGATTGGGAGGAAGTATCAAGTGAGAGCGAGATAGAGACAAGAGTTAACAGTGAAGAAGCAGAAGGCGGATTTGTACTTAAATCAGAGTATGAAGCTACATTCTATGCACTTCAGATTCCTATGACGGATTACAGAGCCGATAAGTTTGAAAGAGTATTTGTACAAATGAACAGAGTTGCGGCTTTTGAAGAGATGGGCTTTGATGAAGAGACTATTTGGAACATAGATGCATACTACAATGCATATATGGATGTTGAGTCCGTAGCGCTTAAGAAGGACGGTACAATGGGCTTTGTATATGCATATGTACTTATTTTTATTTTGTACTTCATGATACTTATGTACGGAAACATGATTTCCACAAGTGTTACAACAGAGAAGAGTTCACGTACAATTGAAGTTCTTGTTACAAGTACATCAACTAATGCACTTCTTTGCGGTAAAGTAATCGCGGGAACAATTGCGAGTGTATTTCAGACAGGTATTATTATGGGCGCGGGAGTTATATCTTATATGATTAACAAGCCTGCATGGAATTCTCTTATCAATATTGATATTGCGATTCCGACCAATCTTCTTATTACATTTGCGTTATTCGGAACAATGGGTTATATCTTTTATGCATTACTCTTTGGTATGCTTGGAGCACTTGTTTCCAAGACGGAAGATATCAGCAAGTCAACAAGCCCGCTTCTTATGATTTTTGTTATGGTGTTCGTTGTTACAATGTACAGCCTTATGGTTCCGGACAGTATTTGGATGAAGGTAATGTCATATCTTCCGTTCAGCTCCTGCAATGCAATGCTTGCGAGAGTCGCTGTTGGTAATGTAGAATTTTGGGAGGTTGCACTGTCGTTTGCTGTGCTCGTGCTTTCGAATATAGCGGTTGCATGGATAGCTGCTAAGATTTACAGAATGACAACACTTATGTATGGTAATCCGATAAGTCTTAAGACAGCATTTAAGATGCTTAAGAAGGATAAGAATAAATAGTTTATAAAAAATACAGACCGGAAATCAGGGAATACACCTTGGTTTCCGGTCTTTTGTTTTTGAAGTAAAAAACAAAGTTCGTTCGTTATATATATTGGAGTAGTGCATTAATTATGCTTCTCTTCGCAGTATGCACAACGATAAACTCTTTTTTGGGCATCTGTAAGAATGAATACGTGGTCTAACTCCTGCTCAATGGAGGTTATACAACGAGGGTTCTTACAATGCAGTACATTGGTAATCTTCTGGGGGAGTGTGAGATTCTTCTTCTCTACAATATTGCCGCCCTTTACAATGTTCACAGTAATGTTATTGTCGATGTAACCTAAGATATCAAGGTCTACATTTTCAAGAGAGGTTTCGATTTTAATGATGTCTTTCTTACCCATCTTGTTGCTGGGAACATTTTTGATGATGGCTACTACGCTGTCAAGCTTGCCGAGTCCCAAGTGATGATAGATTGACATTGCCTTGCCGGCTTCAATATGGTCTAAAACGACACCTTCGTTTAATTGTCCTACGTTTAACATACGGATATCCTCCTTTATACGGTTATCTCAAGAAGCTTAAGGATAAGTGCCATACGGATGTATACACCGTACTGAACCTGTCTGAAATAAGCTGCTCTGGGGTCATCATCTACTTCAATGGAGATTTCGTTAACACGGGGGAGCGGATGAAGAACAAACATGTCTTCTTTGGCGAGCTTCATCTTCTCTGCATTGAGAATGTAGCAATCCTTCATACGGATATATTCTTCTTCGTTAAAGAAGCGCTCTCTCTGCACACGTGTCATGTACAGGATATCAAGCTCCGGAAGTGCATCCTCAAGCTGGGATACTTCTTCAAAAGGAATGCTATTGGCTTTGATTACGTCCTCGCGGATATAGTCAGGAATGCGAAGCTCGTTCGGAGAGATGAGTACAAACTTGACATTGTCATAGCGAACAAGTGCATTGATAAGTGAGTGTACGGTACGTCCGAATTTTAAATCGCCGCAAAGACCGATGGTTAAATTATTAAGATGCCCCTTTAATGAACGGATTGTCATAAGGTCTGTAAGTGTCTGTGTGGGGTGTTGATGACCACCGTCACCGGCGTTGATTACGGGGATTGCAGATTTGCGGGATGCAACAAATGCTGAGCCTTCCTTGGGATGGCGCATTGCACATATGTCCGCGTAACAGGAAACTGTACGGATTGTATCGGAAACGCTTTCTCCTTTTGCTGCGGAACTGCTGTCTGCAGAAGAAAAACCGAGAATGCTTCCGCCTAAGTTTAACATGGCGGATTCAAAGCTAAGACGTGTTCTTGTGCTTGGTTCATAAAATAATGTGGCAAGCTTTTTGCCTTTACAGCTCTCAGCGTACTTGGCAGGGTTGGCAATGATATCATCGGCAACATCCATAAGCTGTTCGAGCTCTTGTGTGGAAAAATCCAAAGGACTTAATAAGTGTCTCATGGGAACCTCCTGTAAATATAAAAATTTGGTTTGGTTTAAAAAAGTCCGGTAGAGCCAAATCCTCCGGTTCCCCTTACAGTATCCGACAAAGTATCAGTTTCCTCAAATATTCCGCGTAAATACGGTGTAAATACTATCTGGGCTATACGTTCAGCCGCATCAATGTTTACAGGAAGTGAGGAGTGATTGTGAAGCGGAATCCGAATCTCGCCTCTGTAATCGGAATCGATAACACATACCTTGTTGGCAGGCGCGATTCCCTTCTTGGTTGCGAGACCGCTTCGCGCGTAAATAAGACCTGCGAAGCCTTCGGGGATTTCCATTGCAAGGCCGGTGGGAATAAGAACTGTCTCACCCGGTGCAATTACAACAGAGGATTCTTCGATGCAGGCATACAGGTCGGCTCCGGCAGAGTATTCGGTTCCGTAGGTAGGAATGACTGCCTTGTCATTAAGTTTTTTGAATTTAATGTTCATTGATGTCATGAGCGACCTCCTGCTTTTTCGTTTTCAACAGTATAGCACATCGGGGGCAAAAAGTCCATAATTCAGATACATACAAATGTAGTAAATATTTAACATTTTCAAAAGATAAAAAAACAAGGAGACGTATTATGAGTAGTAAGATTTTACTGGTAACTCCGGAGATGGAGTTTGCAGAGCGATTCGGGGGAAGACTTAAAAGGGAAGGGTATCTGGTTGATACCGCAACCGGGGAGCTTGAGGTTTTAGAGAAACTGAAGTATAAAAGGTTTTGCCTCTATATTATAGATGCAGATATGCCGGCGAGTGAGGGCTTTGGACTTTGTAAAACCATAAGGCGGATTTGCAAGAATCCCATTATGTGCGTTACTTCATATAATGATGATTCAATTGTTGCAAGATGTTTGAGAAGCGGTGGAGATACATGTGTATCAAGAACGGCTTCGGGAAATGTTATGTTTGAGTGGGTAAAATCATTGCTGAAAAGAAGTGTGAACGAGGAAGAAGGTTCCTCGTATCTTTATGTAACGGGAAATTTTGTTTTTGATATTGACGGCAGGGAAGTATTGTATATGAATGAGAAACTGAATTTGACAAAAGGAGAGTTTGACATTTTGTCACTTCTTGTGCAGAATGCGGGACACGTTGTCGGACGTAATGCAATGGCAGAGATGACAAGTAGGGGGAAAATGGGCGAACTTGATGAAAATGCATTGAGTGTGCGTATAAGCAGGCTTAGAGATAAACTAAGAAAGATTGACGGTGAAAAATATTTCTCTACGGTAAAAGGTGTAGGCTATCGTTGGGAAAAACATGTAGAAAAAGAATTAAAAAGTTGTTGACAGATTGACATAGAATAGATATAATTAGTAGGCGTGCAAATTACGCATTGTTTTTTGTGCGCCAAAATCAGGTTGAATTTTTACTATAAGCAACCACAGCACAATATTTACACAGGAGGTGAAATTGGAATGCCTACTTTTAACCAGTTAGTAAGAAAAGGTAGACAGACATCTGTTAAGAAGTCTACAGCTCCGGCTCTTCAGAAGAGCTTCAACTCTTTGCACAAGAAGTCAATTGATTCAGCTTCTCCGCAGAAGAGAGGTGTTTGTACAGTAGTTAAGACTACTACACCTAAGAAGCCTAACTCAGCGCTCAGAAAGATCGCCAGAGTTCGTCTCTCCAACGGTATCGAAGTAACAAGCTACATCCCCGGCGAAGGCCACAACCTTCAGGAGCATAGCGTTGTTCTTATCCGTGGTGGTAGAGTAAAGGACTTACCCGGTACAAGATACCACATCATCAGAGGTACTCTTGATACTGCAGGTGTAGCAAACAGACGTCAGGCCCGTTCAAAATACGGTGCTAAGAGACCGAAAGACAAGAAGTAATAAAAGTTAGGACTATTCACAAAGAAGGATGGTAAGCTTTTGCTTATCAGTGCCGGAGTGCTAAATATTGTTCCTGGAGGTTGCAGGAGATAATAATATAAGTAGTGCCGCGCACGAACACCAAAAAAGTGAGTACCGATGAATTAATCGAAACAAAAAGTTAAAAATGATTAAGGAGGGAAGCAACGTGCCACGTAAAGGACATACTCAGAAAAGAGACGTATTAGCAGATCCGTTATACAACAACAAAGTGGTTACTAAACTTATCAATAACGTTATGTTAGATGGTAAGAGAGGTGTAGCACAGAAGATTGTTTACGGAGCATTTGACAGAGTTGCAGCTAAGACTGAGAAGGAAGCTCTTGAAGTATTCGAAGAGGCTATGAACAACATCATGCCTGTTTTGGAAGTTAAGGCTCGCCGTATCGGTGGTGCAACATATCAGGTGCCGATCGAAGTTCGCGCAGACAGAAGACAGGCTCTTGCTCTTCGTTGGTTAGTATTGTATTCACGCAAGAGAGGCGAGAAGACAATGGAAGAGAGACTTGCCAATGAGATTCTTGACGCTGCTAACAATACAGGCGCTTCTGTAAAGAAGAAAGAAGATATGCACAAAATGGCAGATGCAAACAAGGCGTTTGCACACTACCGTTTCTAATTTTTTCATTAAGCGATATTTTAAGATGTGCTTAATGACACATTATTAAGGAGGAATATCCCTTGGCTGGAAGAGAATATCCATTAGAGAGAACCAGAAACATTGGTATTATGGCTCATATCGATGCAGGTAAGACTACAACGACAGAGCGTATTCTTTACTATACCGGTGTTAACTATAAGATTGGTGATACTCATGAAGGTACAGCTACCATGGACTGGATGGAGCAGGAGCAGGAGAGAGGTATCACTATTACATCAGCCGCTACTACATGTCATTGGACATTGCAGGAAAATTGTAAAGCAAAGCCGGGTGCTTTAGAGCATCGTATCAATATCATTGATACTCCCGGACACGTTGACTTTACAGTTGAGGTTGAGCGTTCACTCCGTGTACTTGACGGCGCAGTAGGCGTTTTCTGTGCAAAGGGTGGTGTTGAACCGCAGTCAGAGAATGTATGGCGTCAGGCTGACACATACAACGTACCCCGTATGGCATTCATCAATAAGATGGATATCTTGGGTGCAAACTTCGCTGTTCCTGTAGATCAGATTCGTAACCGTCTCGGCAAGAATGCAATCTGCATTCAGTTGCCTATCGGTAAGGAAGATGAGTTTAAGGGAATTATCGATTTGTTCGAGATGAAAGCTTACATCTACAATGATGATAAGGGTGATGACATCTCTATCGTTGATATTCCTGATGATATGAAAGATGATGCTGAATTATATCGTACAGAATTAGTAGAGAAAATCTGCGAATTGGATGACGAGTTAATGATGATGTACTTAGAGGGTGAAGAGCCTTCTGTAG
>JAZNXQ010000283.1:0-5438 GCA_045593945.1 Lachnospiraceae bacterium
AGATTTATCACAGTTGAAGACAGAGCAGTTAAAGAAGGCGATATGACAATCATCGATTTCGAAGGCTTTGTAGACGGTGTTGCATTTGAAGGCGGTAAGGGCGAGAACCACAACCTTACAATCGGTTCAGGTCAGTTTATCCCCGGATTTGAGGATCAGCTTGTTGGCGTAGAAATCGGCAAGGAAGTTGATGTAAATGTTACATTCCCCGAAGAGTACCACGCTAAGGACCTTGCAGGTAAGGCAGCGGTATTTAAGGTAACAGTTAAGGAAATCAAGGCAAAAGAAGTTCCGGAGCTTGATGATGAGTTCGTACAGGATGTTTGCGATTTTGATACAGTAGCTGAATATAAGGCAGATGTTGAGGCAAAACTCAAAGAAAGAAAAGAGAGCGAAGCTAAGACAAAGAAGGAAGATGCAGTAATCGACAAGATTATCGAGGATGCTAAGATGGAGATTCCGGAGGCTATGATTGAGACTCAGGTTCGCCAGATGGCAGAGGATTTTGTTGCAAGATTACAGCAGCAGGGACTTTCAATCGAGCAGTACTTCCAGTTCACAGGTCTTACACCTGAGGCTCTTAAGGAGCAGATGCAGCCTACAGCACTCAAGAGAATCCAGACAAGACTTGTTCTTGAAGCAATCGTTGAGGCTGAGAAGATTGAAGTTACAGAAGAAGAGCTTAACGTAGAAATCGAGAAGATGGCTAAGCTTTACCAGATGGAAGTTGATAAGATTAATGAGCTTATGGGCGACTTCGAGAAGGAAAATATGAAGAAAGACCTTGCAGTTCAGAAGGCTATTGATGTAGTTGTTGACGCTGCAAAATAAGCGTAATCAGAGAGGAGCAAGTATGAGTTTAGTACCTTATGTCATTGAACAAACAAGCAGGGGCGAACGCTCTTACGATATTTATTCCAGATTATTAAAGGAAAGAATCATTTTCTTAGGTGAAGAAGTTAATGATGTGACTGCAAGTCTTATTGTAGCACAGCTTTTATTCCTTGAGGCAGAGGATCCGGGTAAGGATATTCATCTTTACATTAACAGCCCGGGTGGTTCAGTATCTGCAGGTCTTGCAATCTATGATACTATGAACTATGTAAAATGTGATGTTTCAACTATCTGTCTCGGCATGGCAGCAAGTATGGGAGCGTTCCTTCTTGCAGGTGGTGCTAAGGGCAAGCGTTTTGCACTTCCCAATGCAGATATTATGATTCACCAGCCTTCAGGCGGTGCGAAGGGTCAGGCAACAGACATTAAGATTGTTGCAGACAAGATTCTCAGCACCAAGCAGAAGTTAAATGAGATTCTTGCGGCTAACACAGGACAGCCGCTTGAGAAGATTGCTGTAGATACAGAGCGTGATTATTATATGAGCGCTGAAGAAGCAAAAGAATACGGTATTATTGATAACGTAATCGCTAGTCATTAGTATTAAACAAGGGGCATTTTTGCCCCTTACTTACTATAATAATCTAAATTTTTCATGGAGGGGTAATTCATGCCCGGAAGAGTAGATGACAAAAAATTAAGATGTTCTTTTTGCGGAAAGACACAGGACCAGGTAAGAAAACTTATTGCAGGTCCCAATGGTGCTTATATCTGCGATGAATGTGTAGATGTATGTGCAGAGATTATTGAAGAGGAATTCGACGAGATGGAAGAGATGTCGGTTTCTAATGAGATTAATCTTCTTAAACCGAAGGAAATCAAAGAATTCCTTGATCAGTATGTAATCGGACAGGATGAGGCTAAAAAAGTACTCTCTGTTGCCGTTTACAATCATTATAAGAGAATTTTATCCGGCAATGATTCGGATGTCGAGATACAAAAGAGTAATATTCTTATGGTAGGACCTACAGGTTCCGGTAAGACATTTCTTGCGCAGACACTTGCCAAGCTTATTAATGTTCCGTTTGCAATAGCAGATGCTACTACACTTACGGAGGCGGGCTATGTAGGTGAGGATGTTGAGAATATTCTTCTTAAGATTATTCAGGCGGCAGATGGAGATGTTGCCAGAGCAGAATATGGTATTATTTATATCGATGAGATAGATAAGATTACCAAGAAGTCAGAGAATGTTTCTATAACAAGAGACGTATCGGGCGAGGGTGTACAGCAGGCACTTCTTAAGATTTTAGAGGGTACTGTTGCATCTGTTCCGCCGCAGGGCGGAAGAAAGCATCCGCACCAGGAGCTTATTCCGATTGATACGACTAATATCCTTTTTATTTGCGGTGGTGCATTTGACGGACTTGAGAAGATAATAGAGACGCGTACTGATAAGAAATCCATCGGTTTTAATGCTGAGATTGGCAGTGAGGCAGATAAGGATCTCGGCAAAATCCTTCACAATGTAATGCCGCAGGATTTAATGAAGTTCGGTCTTATTCCTGAATTTGTAGGACGTGTTCCGGTGACTGTAACGCTTGACATGCTTGATGAGGATGCACTTGTACGTATTTTACAGGAGCCCAAGAATGCTCTTATTAAGCAGTACAAGAAGCTTTTCGAACTTGACAATGTTGAACTCGAGATGGAAGAGGAAGCAGCAAGAGTTATTGCTAAGCAGACACTTGAGCGTAAGACGGGAGCCAGAGGCTTGCGTGCAATTATGGAGAAGATTATGACGGATATTATGTATGAGATTCCGTCAGAAGATAATATTGCAAAATGTATCATTACAAAGGGTGCGGCAGAAGGAACAGAGGAACCGCAGCTTATTTACCGTGAGGCTATGCCTAAGAAGAAAATTACGCATAACCTTATGGGCAAAGATTCAGATGAGATAGCATAATGTTTTTGTTTTATAAGGAGGATAAGTAATGAGGAAGAAAAAGATTGAGCTTCCGATCATTGCGCTTCGAAGAATTACCGTTTTTCCCAATATGATTATCAATTTTGATGTCAGTAGGAAAAAGTCCGTGAGTGCCCTTGAAAAAGCTATGCTTGGCGGACGCGAAATATTTGTGGTTACACAGAAGGATCCGGAGGTTGAGGATCCTTCCTTTGATGATTTGTACAAAATCGGTACGGTGGCTGTAATCAAGCAGATTGCAAAGCTTCCGGACAATATGGTAAGAGTTCTTGTTGAAGGCAGACAGAGAGCAGAGTTACTTGACGTGGAAGACAGAGATGATTCCAAGTTTGGTACGGTGACGCTTTGTGCGGCTACAGAGATTGAACCGGTTATGGAAGAGGCAATGTGCAGAACCATAAAAGAACTTATGGTTTCCTACAGTATGCTTAATACCAAGCTTAATAAAGAAATTATCAAGCTTTTACAGGATTCACAGAATATAAGCTACCTGATTGACCAGGTTATAATGCAGATGCCCATCCGTTATGATGAGAAGCAGAAGGTTCTTGAGACTCTTGACATTGAAGAGAGATACGAACTTGCAGTTGATATTATCTGCAATGAAAGAGAGGTTCTTCGCATCCGAAAGGAATTGCAGGAGAAGGTTAAAGGCCGTGTTGACAAGAATCAGAAGGATTATGTTCTTAGAGAGCAGATGAAGGCTATACGTGAAGAACTTGGCGATGATGCGGGCGAAGATGATATTGATAATTATCTTGCGCAGGTTGAGAAGCTTAAAGCTGACAAGTCTGTTAAAGACAGAATTAGAAAAGAGATCTCACGTTTTAAAACGATAAGCAATAACAGTTCAGAAAGCAATGTTTCACGTACTTATATTGAGACTTTGCTTGAGATGCCGTGGAACAAGGCTTCTAAGGATTCGCTTGATATTGAGAAGGCAGAGGAGATTCTTGAAGCTGACCATTACGGACTTAATAAGGTTAAAGAGAGAGTTTTGGAGTTTCTTGCGGTAAGAGCTTTTTGTAAGCAGGGTGATGCGCCTATTATTTGTCTCGTGGGACCGCCCGGAACAGGTAAGACTTCAATTGCACGTTCAATTGCCAAGGCACTTAACAGGGAATATGTGCGAATTTGCCTCGGTGGTGTACGTGATGAAGCAGAGATAAGAGGTCACAGAAGAACTTATGTCGGAGCATTGCCGGGACGAATCGCAACAGCAATTAAAAGTGCCGGAGTTAAGAATCCGCTTATGCTTCTTGATGAGATTGATAAAGTAAGCAAGGATTACAAGGGCGATACTGCGTCTGCACTCTTGGAAGTGCTTGATTCAGAGCAGAACGTTAAGTTCCGCGATCATTATATAGAGATACCGCTTGATTTATCGGAGGTTATGTTTATTGCGACTGCCAATTCGGCGCAGGATATTCCGAAGCCTCTTTTTGACCGTATGGAAGTTATTGAGGTAAGCGGTTATACGGAGAATGAGAAATTCCATATTGCTAAGAATCATTTAGTGCCGAAGCAACTTGAAAAGCACGGTTTTACAGAGGGACAGCTTACAATTTCTGATAAAGCGATTGAGAGGATTATTCATTTTTACACCAAAGAAGCAGGTGTAAGAGAGCTCGAACGTAAAATCGGTGCAGTATGCAGAAAGGCTGCCAAGGAGTTGCTTGATGGCGACAAGACTGCGGTTAAGGTTGCTGAGAACAGGCTTGAGAAGTATCTTGGCAAGGAAAAGTATCGGTTCGATATGGCAAGTGATACTGATGAGATAGGTATTGTAAGGGGCCTTGCATGGACAGCAGTTGGCGGAGATACGCTTGAGATTGAAGTGTCTGTTATGCCAGGAAAGGGCGAGCTTGTACTTACGGGCAAGCTTGGCGATGTTATGAAGGAGTCTGCAAGAGCCGGTATAAGTTATATCCGTTCAATTGCAGAGTCATACGATGTGGAGCAGGAATTCTTTGAGAAGAATGATATTCACATACATATTCCTGAAGGAGCAGTACCGAAGGACGGACCTTCTGCGGGAATTACAATGGCATGTGCAATGCTTTCTGCAATAATAAAGAAGCCTGTAAGAGCGGATGTTGCGATGACAGGTGAGATAACGCTACGCGGAAGAGTACTTCCGATAGGCGGACTCAAAGAAAAGCTTCTTGCCGCTAAGATGGCGGGAATTAAGACTGTCCTTGTTCCTGAAAAGAACAGACGCGATGTGGAAGAAATATCAGAAGAGATTAAGAAGGGACTGGAGATTATTTTTGTGTCTGACATGAGTCAGGTAATCGAGAAGGCAATAATTTTACAGTAAGCTACGTAAGGAGAGATGAGGTATGGTTATTAAAAAGTTAGATTTGGAGACGGTTTGCGGTATTACGAGTAAGCTTCCGGAGAATACCTGCCCGGAGATTGCTTTTGCAAAGTCGGATCGTAGCCATGTCGTTCTGTGAGCCAAGGAGTTGCAACCTAGAGTTGTCTTCCTAAGACCGCTTGGCCTCCGACTTAGGAGAGATGAGGTATGGTTATTAAAAAGTTAGATTTGGAGACGGTTTGCGGTATTACGAGTAAGCTTCCGGAGAATACCTGCCCGGAGATTGCTTTTGCA
>JAZNXQ010000284.1:0-13084 GCA_045593945.1 Lachnospiraceae bacterium
GGAACAACCTTCTGAAACAGCCTTAAATATCGCTGTTCTTTCCGCACAATTAGTAGCACCGTAAGAAGCATTCTCTATATTACATCCCGAATAAATTCTTCCGTCAGAAGTAAGAACCGCCGCCCCTACCTTAAATCCCGAATACGGTGCATATGCATATTTCATAGCTTCCTTTGCCGTAATTAAAAGCTGTGCTGAATGTTGCTCTCCCAATAATATACCTCCTAATCGATTACAACGCTTCCCATTCTGGTGTTAAAAATCATGCTAACCCATGTTTTTCCCTGGTTAAGAGTGATTTCTTCACCCTTTTCGTTGTAATATCTTGTAATTCCGAACTCTTCGTCCTTCTTCCATGTTATATCAATATATCTTCCGTTGGTAATAAACTTACCCGTTCCCGAACCCTGATTATAAATATAATAATATCCGTCGCCGTAATCATAATAATCCACGAACTGTATAATTATGTTATTATACGCAAGCTGATTGCCGCTTGCTTCATCTATCTGGGCTTTCTTAAACTGGTAACGGTAGTACAATTTTTCTTCAGCATTATATTCGAACCACGGTGAATTATTTACATATCCAAGTGCAACACGTGTAGCACTCTCTGCAGGTGCAAGATTAACCTCCGCACCATCTTCTGCGAATTTAAAATGTCCGTTATATGTATCAGCATATTCTGTTCGGTAGTTCTTATACTTAATTCCCGCTGCAAGATGCTCTGCACTTGTATAAGCATTATGCGGCGCCTTACGATCTTCTGTTCTGTAATAAGCAACAGTTCCTTCGCCGGCATTGCCGTCAATATTGTCAACATGATTATGAAGCAAATCATTAGCGTAAATAGCACAACCGTAATGTGCGAAAATAGCATCAAATTCAAGTGCTATGTAAGCATGATATAAACGCGCACTTCTTACGGAACCTATTTTACTAAGATTGCTGTAATCCTCAATAATACCAACAAGACGTGTTATACCGCCTTCTACAGGTGTCTCGTACACAATCGAAGCCTGCTCAATTCCGCTCTGAGGAACAGCTACCATTATATTATTAAACATAACAGCAATAGGTCGCTTATTACCAAGTTCCTTATCAACCCACTGACCTGTAAGATAACTCTTAACCATATTGTCCCTGTTGGGTGCTTCGGTTGTTGTCTCCTCCGGTGTAGTTGTCTCATCTGTAGTGCTTTCGTTCTCACCGGGTGTTGTAATATCAATTACAATATCCTTTGGTGTTGTCTCTTCAGGTGATGTCTGCTCAGGTGTTGCAACAGGTGTAGTCTCTGCCGGCTTACCTATGTCACAACCGGCGGCAACACACGCAAACAATGCTGCTATAATAACAATGTTTAAAATTCTTTTTATCTTTCTCATAATTCCACTCCATTCAACAATCAAAAACTCACCTTGTGATTCCGAGAATCTGCAAAATCTCCTCCTGCTTTCTTTCCATCTCTGATGCTTCCTGTTCTGTCATGTGATCATATCCGAAAAGATGCAACATACTGTGCGCGGCAAGAAACGCAACTTCCCTTTTTGCGCCATGACCGTACTTTTCTGCCTGCTCCGCCGCTTTTTCAAGCGAAATAACGATATCTCCGAGAATAAGCTCTCCTGTCTCCGGATTAAAACAGTCCTCCTCTGTTTCACATCCCGAAAAATCAGCCGGTGTCTCATATGAAATCATCGGAAATGATAACACATCCGTAGCCGAGTCAATATTGCGAAACTCCTTATTCAGTTTATGAATGTTTTCATTATCTGTCAAGAGTATATTTAGTTCTATTTCATACGGACATTCTGCATAATCAAGTGCCGCATTAACTACACTCTCGAGTAATTCCTCATACTGTTCCTCCAAACCCTCGATTATAAAATCCGTCTCTTTATCAATTGTAAGTGTCAATTTAAACTGACCTCCATTCCGCTATCTTATTCAAAAATATCTTCCGGAACCTGAAGCGGCTCTTCAAGAAGCAAATCATCAATATCGCCTTCACCGTCTTTTTTGCGCCATGCTCCGCAAAATGCATCTTTAACCTTATTAAGCTCTCCTGCAGTCAAATCGCAAACGTCAAGACAACCTTTAGAAATCCTAAGCGCCAGTATCTTGTCAATAAGCTTAACTTTGTCCGGAATCGGTGTGCCTTTCTTCTTGAGACCGTCCATTGTGCTTATTATTGTATCTGCAAGCATAACAACTGCAGATTCACGACTTACAGGCTTGGAAACATTAATATTATGTTCGCGTACAATATCAATAACAGCTTCCGGAATAAAAAACTCATTGCAAATAGTAATACCCTTTTTTATATAGTTACCACCGAGTCCTTGTCCGATTTCATGATAAAGTGCACCGGCTCTTACAAGCTTTACATT
The DNA here is from genome assembly GCA_045593945.1 of Lachnospiraceae bacterium. Taxonomy (GTDB): domain Bacteria; phylum Bacillota; class Clostridia; order Lachnospirales; family Lachnospiraceae; genus SIG300. Next base: position 2,391 of record JAZNXQ010000284.1, read on the forward strand.
AATATCAATCGCTTCCGCAGCATGCTCTGCAAGCTTCGCAACAACCCTTGAATGCTCATATGCTTCAGGATTTCTATCTTTAAACTCTTTGAGCGGTTTAAAAGACTCATCACATATCGCACCAAGCTTTTTATCAAGATTAAAGCCGATTGTACGTGCAACGAACGGGAAAAAGCATAAAAATACAATAACCTGAACGGCTCCGCCGATAAGCCCCGTAACAATATCTGTCATCAGATATTCTCCATATGTATAAAAATTAAGGCCAAAATAAAACACTGCATACACAAGTATAAGACTTATGCTTCCGACAATAAGTCTAATAGTATTTTTAAATGTGGCTGCAAGAAAACTTCCAACTACACCAAAAATCAGATACAACAGAATTGCTTCAACCGGATCAAGTCCGAAAAGCACTGTAACAACGGAATATAAAACCATGGAGGCAAGTCCCGTTTTTACACCAAAAAGTATTGTAAGCAGCATCGGAACTGCGCAAATCGGTCTGTAAACAGCCGGAAGATTCATTCCCAACACCAAAACGGCAAGGTTAAAAATATGATAAAAAACAATCATAAACGCAAAACCTTGAGCTTTAAGATGTGAACTGTCGCTTTTTTGCAAAAGTATCCAAAGATAGAACAACGTGAGCAATACACCAAACACACATATAATAATCATTTCATGCTTCATTTTATAATCCTTATATAACAGGCAACCAAGAATCAACCCGACAATTGATGACAGTAGGATTCCTATGGTTATTATTATTTTTGATTTCTTAGTCATGTGTTACCCTCTCTTTTCTCTGGTGTTCTGCTTTAAATTTTGCTTTTTCGCCTGTTTTTCTTCAAATTCCTCATACGCTTTGACAATCTTTTGAACAAGCGGATGTCTGACAACGTCGACATTGGTAAGTTTTGAGATTGCTATGTCTTCTATCTTGCCAAGTACTTTGGTTGCAACCTCAAGTCCCGAAACACTTCCCGCCGGCAAATCCTTCTGTGATAAATCTCCCGTAACAACAACCTTTGACCCAAAACCGATTCTTGTCAAAAACATCTTCATCTGTGCAGGTGTTGTATTCTGCGCCTCATCAAGAATGATAAACGCATTATCTAGAGTACGTCCGCGCATATAGGCAAGCGGCGCAACCTCAATAAGCCCCTTCTCCATATTCGCCATAAAACTCTCTGCACCCATAATCTGGTAAAGAGCATCGTAGAGCGGCCTTAAATACGGATCTACCTTACTCTGTAAATCACCCGGTAAAAAGCCAAGCTTCTCACCAGCTTCAATCGCCGGTCTTGTAAGGATAATTCTTCCGACCTCATCGTTTTTAAAAGCATTAATCGCCATAGCCATTGCAAGATATGTCTTACCGGTTCCCGCCGGGCCGATTCCAAACACTATCATTTTCTCTCTGATGGCATCCACATACTTCTTCTGACCCAGTGTCTTTGGTTTAATCGGCTTGCCTCCGATAGTCCTGCAAACCATGTCTTCATCAATATCCAGAAGCACATTCTCCTTGGTTTCCATCGAAAGTGCAAGTGCATAATCAACATTCTGCTCGGTTATTGTATTACCGCGCTTAGAAAGCTCTACAAGCTGCATTATGACCTGTTTTGCTCTCTCTACGGCAACATCTGCGCCGACAATCTTTATATCGGAATCTCTATTTAAAATAGTTACATGCAAACTCTTCTCGATTTTTTTCGCAAAAAGATCAAACTGACCAAAAACATTGCCCAGATGACCTGCCGGTATATCTATAATTGTCTCTATTACACTCACAATCTATCATTCCTCTCCATACTGCCCTGTATCGTTCATGCGATATAAATCTTCTGCCGCGACCGACTTTCCGAACCGTTCAACAACAGTAATGTCACCCTCGGCAATATATTTATTTCCTTCACGTCTTATTGTAACATTATTTTCGATAATTTGTACCCCTTTTTCAACTAAATCTTTAAAAAATTCATCGATATTTTTTTCCAAAATACGCTTTGCTTCTTCTTCACTGTACTTTTTAATTCTTGTTTCATATTCATTATATGAAATTTTACATAAAATTATCGGCAGATAAAAATTTTCTCCGATTTTAAGTCTATATTCCTCAACGGTTCTTTCGTAGTTCTCGTAGCCTGTTTTCCTGTTAAACAAATAAATATTCTTATTAAACAATGTTACTTCGTAAGCCTTTTTGGATTTTCCGCTGTATTCTTTTATTTTGTGCCTCAAATCAAGCGAGTCACTGTACTTATATGTCGTTTGTGCCCATATATCCGCATCTGCATTGCCGTACTCCTGTCTGATTAACTCCCCGTACTCATTGTTTATCACTACATTTCCCGATACAAGTATGTCATTTTCTTTTACTATGTCTCCCTTTTTAACAAAAGGTGTTCCTGTACGTGTTATTATCGATGTTATAATACCTTCTTTAATCGCAACAATATCGCTCATTGTATATTCTTTATCCGAAACAATATCATAATCGTAATTCTCGCGAATATGCACGGTAAGTCTCGTCCCTTCAAGCGACACCGACACCCAGGTAATGTCAAAAAAATCATTTCTTATCATTTTTTCAATTTGCGTACAATCAATATCAGCCTTAAATTTTCCGTGTTTTACATCATTCTCCGAAAGGTATTCTAAGAGCACATCCTCCGTATATGTATACAGCCCTTCAAAATGTATGTCCCATACAAAAAGTGACATGGAATATATTATCGCCGCAAAAGCAAGAATTCCGACAAGATATGCTTTGCGGCGCCTGTTTTTATAAATAAAAAACGGATACCCCTTTTTCTTACGTATCCGCACTTTTGTTTTTGTTTTCTTTACAATGTCCTTTATTTTGTAAAAATCTTTTATAAGGATATTAAACGAATAACCGCCGTCTCTTTTAATAATATTCCACATATCAATATTTCTCGCACTGCATATATTAAAAAAACGCTCCGGCTCACCGCTATACATACAAGCTTCTAAATAACCCATAAAATATCTTGCAATTTTTCTCATTTTCCCGCCCTTAAATATATTTTATTTCCATAATAATACCTTTTACAAGCATCATATCCGCACTATAAGATTCAATATAAAGCGATTTGCCGGTTATAAAAACCTTACAGCTTTTACCTTGTATTTTTAGTGTAGTATCCGTATATTCAATTATATTACGATAGTTCTCAACAAACAGCCTGTTTTTACCACTTAAAACAATATTTGTATTGCCCATAACGCAATCACCAGGCAAACTGAAAGTCTCATAAAACCGCTCCCAAAAAGCAGATTGTTTACCGACTATTTTTTTCTTCACATATTTTCTCCTGAATGTATTACACAAAAATATATGCAGAAAATAAAAAAGACAGAACGAAAATCGTCCTGTCTTTTAAATGTCGTTATGAACACAATTCCTATGATGTAAGTATCATATTAATTATATTTACGCTTTCTTGCAGCCTCAGATTTCTTCTTACGCTTAACACTGGGCTTCTCATAATGCTCTCTTTTACGAATCTCCTGCTGGATACCTGCTTTCGCACAATTTCTCTTGAATCTGCGAAGTGCACTATCTAAAGTTTCGTTATCTTTTACGATTACATTTGACATAGTATCACACCTAACCTCCCTCCAGTTGTGTATTGTCGTGCATAATACAACTGTTTGGGTATTTTTTCATTGCACTATTAGCATTATAGCATAATTTATACATTCGTCAACTATTTTTTTTAATTTTTTGCAGGAGCACTATAATTTTAACTAGTTAATCTGCGCTTCAATAACCTTGGAAGCTTCCTTAAGTGCCGCGTCAATTCCTGCTGCGTTCTTACCGCCTGCCTGTGCCATGTTCGGACGTCCGCCGCCGCCACCGCCAACAAGTCCGGCAATTGCCTTAATGATATTACCTGCATGGCAGCCTGCCTTTTCAGCCTCAGGAGTTGCCATTACAATAAGGTTAACCTTATCTGCTCCCTGTGAAGATGCAAGAACTACAACACCTTCTCCGAGTTTCTCCTTAAGCTGGTCACCGAGGTTACGAAGTCCGTTCATGTCAACATCCGCAACAGATGTAATAAGCGCCTTAACTCCCTTGATATCCTGAACCTGATTCATAACATCACCGAGTGAGTTATTGGCAAGCTTTGCCTTTAACTTCTCGTTCTCGCTGCTAAGAGTCTTAATCTCTTCAAGAAGACTCTCAATCTTCTTAACAAGGTTTGCCGGTTCTGCCTTAGCAGCCTTGGCAGCCTTAAGAAGCTCCTCTTCCTGCGCCTTGTAATATTCAAAAACGCCATCTGCAGTAATTGCTTCAATTCTTCTTACACCGGCTGCAATACCGTTCTCTGAAAGAATCTTAAATGCACTGATTGAACCTGTATTGGCAACATGTGTACCACCGCAAAGTTCCTTACTGAACTCGCCCATACATACAACACGTACAGTCTCGCCATACTTCTCACCAAAAAGTGCCTTTGCACCTGTCTTTTTAGCGTCATCAATTGACATCTCTGCTGTGTTAACATCAAGAGCATTCTTAATCTGATCGTTAACGATTGCTTCAACCTTCTCGATTTCTTCCTTAGTCATAGCTGAGAAATGAGTAAAGTCAAAACGGAGTCTGTCTGCAGTAACAAGTGAACCAGCCTGCTCAACATGTGTTCCGAGAACAACTCTTAAAGCTTCCTGTAAAAGGTGTGTTGCACTATGGTTCTTACCGATTGCAGCTCTTCTGTCTGTATCAATCTTAAGTGTTACTTTATCGGTAATTGAGAACATACCGCTCTCAACATATCCAACATGACCGATTCTTCCACCTTTTAACTTGATTGTATCTTTAACAACAAATACTGAATCACCCTTTGTAATTACGCCTGTATCTGCAGTCTGACCACCCATGGTTGCATAGAAAGGTGTCTCATCAACAATAATTGTTCCCTCGTCACCTTCTGTAAGTGTCGCAACAATAGCACTGTCAGTTGTAAGTACGCTGATTTCAGACTTATGCTCTGCTTCCGTATAACCAACAAACTCTGAAGTGATAGCCGGATTGATTTCGTCATAAACTGTAGCATCCGCACCCATATAGTTAGTAACCGCGCGAGCATTTCTTGCAGTCTCTTTCTGAATACGCATAGCTTTCTCGAAACCTTCCATATCAATTACAAAGCCTTTTTCTGCAAGAATCTCTTCTGTAAGATCAATCGGGAATCCGTAAGTATCATATAACTTGAACGCATCATCACCGCTTAATGTCTTACTTCCTGCTTTAACAAGCTCGTCCTCCATATCTGAAAGGATGCTGAGTCCCTGGTCAATAGTCTTATTAAACTTCTCTTCCTCGATTGTAAGAACCTTAAGGATATATTCCTTCTTCTCCTCAAGCTCGGGATATCCGTCCTTGGATTCTGCAATAACAGTCTCACAAAGCTTAGCAAGGAAAAGTCCTTTGATTCCAAGTAATCTTCCGTGTCTTGCTGCACGACGAAGTAATCTTCTAAGAACATATCCGCGTCCCTCGTTAGACGGAATAATACCGTCTGAAGTCATAAATGTAACTGAACGGATGTGATCTGTAATAAGGCGGATTGAAATATCCTTCTTATCATCTGTCTGATACTCAACGCCCGCAAGCTGACAGATTCTGTCACGGATTGCTTTCATTGTATCGATATCAAATACTGAAGTTACGTCCTGTACAACTACTGCAAGACGCTCAAGGCCCATACCTGTATCAATATTCTTCATGGCAAGCTCTTCATAATGTCCGTTGCCATCGCTCTCAAACTGTGTAAATACATTATTCCATACTTCCATAAAACGGTCACAGTCACAGCCAACCTTACAATCAGGCTTACCGCATCCGTACTTAATACCCCTGTCATAGTAAATCTCTGTACAGGGACCACAGGGACCTGCACCATGCTCCCAGAAGTTATCACACTTGCCGTCTTCATCTCTGTAGAAACGTGTGATTTTCTCTGCGGGAACACCGATCTCATCCGTCCAAATCTTGAAAGCTTCATCATCTTCAAAATAAATTGAAGGATAAAGTCTCTCAGGCTCCATACCGATAACCTTGGTCAAAAATTCCCATGACCACTCAATCGCCTCATGCTTAAAATAATCACCAAAAGAGAAATTACCGAGCATCTCAAAGAAAGTAAGATGTCTTGCTGTCTTACCTACATTGTCGATATCGCCTGTTCTGATACACTTCTGACATGTTGTAATTCTCTTACGGGGAGGAATCTCCTGACCCGTAAAATAAGGCTTAAGTGGTGCCATACCTGCATTTATCAATAATAAGCTCTTGTCATTATTAGGCACAAGTGAAAAACTGTTGAGCCTTAAATGATCCTTGCTCTCAAAAAACTCAAGATACATTCTTCTGAGTTCGTTCAAACCATAATTCTTCACAATAAGTTCCTCCTGCTTACTCTTCGCTTCCGTTTAAAGCATCCTTTTTATTCTTTCTCACTCTTAATGTCTTACCAAGCATAATTCCGCCAAACGCAACTGCTGCAATTCCTACAAAACAAATAAGATAATTAAACAAACTGTTAAATACTTCTATCATAATGACAGCCTCCTTTATTTTGCTTTAATCTGATGGAAACCTTTCTTACCCTTCTTGATAACAAGTGCGCCATCGGCATCAAAATCATTACTTGTAAATACCTTGTCAAACTCTGTTACCTTAACATCATTAACTGTAATACCACCCTGCTGGATAAGTCTTCTAGCCTCTGATCTTGTGGGTGCAAGCTTAGTATCAACAAGTAATGTAATCAAATCCTTACCTGCGTCAAGTTCTGCTTTATCATAAAGTGTTGTAGGCATGTCCTCACTCTTGCCGCCGCCCGCAAATACTGCCCTTGCAGCTTCCTGAGCCTTGGTTGCCTCTTCTTCACCATGAACAATCTTTGTAATTTCAAAAGCGAGTACTTCTTTAGCCTTGTTAATCTCGGCACCTTCAAGTGCTCCAAGTCGTCTAACCTCATCCATAGGAAGAAATGTCAAAAGTCCAAGGCACTCTTCAACCTTAACATCCTCAATATTTCTCCAATACTGATAGAACTCGTAAGGTGATGTCTTCTCAGGATTTAACCAAACAGCGCCCTTCATGGTCTTGCCCATCTTAATACCCTCACTTGTTGTAAGAAGCTTAAATGTAAGACCGTATGCAGGCTTCTGCTCTTTTCTTCTGATAAGTTCAACACCACCGATGATGTTGGACCACTGATCATTACCGCCAAGCTCAAGGCAACAACCATAATCCTTATGAAGCTTCCAAAAGTCGTAGGACTGCATTAACATATAGTTAAACTCAAAGAAAGTAAGTCCCTTCTCCATTCTCTGCTTATAGCATTCCGCAGTAAGCATCTTATTAACAGAAAAATGTACACCGATTTCACGAAGGAAATCAACATAGTTAAGATCCAAAAGCCAATCAGCGTTATTCGCAATAATAGCCTTATCATTATCAAAATCAATAAACTTCGAAAGCTGCTTGTGGAAACACTCTGCATTGTGCATAATTGTCTCTTTAGTCATCATTGTACGCATATCTGACTTACCTGTCGGGTCACCAATCATGGTTGTTCCGCCACCGAGAAGCGCAATCGGTCTGTGACCTGCTCTCTGCATATGCATCATAGCCATAACCGTAAGGAAATGACCTGCAGTAAGACTGTCCGCAGTTGCATCAAAGCCTATATAAAACGTTACTTTTTCCTTTCCTAATAATTCACGAACCTCTTCTTCATGAGTTACCTGCTCAATAAAACCTCTTTCAAGCAATATGTCGTATACATTAGTCGACATAATCCATTCCTCCTGTTGTCAATATATTGAAAATTTGCTTAAAATTTAATCTGCAATTACCTTTTAATGTACCACATCAAAGCTTCTTTGTAAAGGAATTTTAATCCTCTAAGAAATACCTTTCGATATAATCATAAGTTTTTTCTTTGGTAAGTCTTACATACTCCTTGTTATATGAAAGTCCGTCAAGTGCCTCACTTGCATTTTTGGCTGCGGCAATCGACAAACGTTCTCTCTCCGTCTCAAAAGAATTCAGCTCCTGCCTGAGTTTTTCTTTGTTATCCGAAGACTGTTCATTAAGATAAAGCAGGTATATTCTGTTAAGCTGCTCATCCCAAACACCCTTCTCATATTTTGCAGCACTCAAAGCACTGTTGCTCTCCGTAACATTTTCCCAAACCTCTTCAATCTGCGTTTCGATTAATTTAACATCATTTAAATATTCTTCCTTTGAAAGTCTGCCGGTAACCGGTCCGTTCGCAGAGGTCTCATTATTATTATTCGTTGATGTCTCCGTCGGTGTTGTACTGCTTGTCTGCTCATTATCAATAGAGGAATACAAATCACTTCTTTTTCTTCCGATAATGCTCTTTGTAAAAAAAGTAGAAACACACCCTACAATAATTATAAATGCAAAAAGACCTACGATATTTCTGATACTTTTTTTATCCATATCAAACCTCCGTTAATCTTCGGCTAAAAAGCCCTCGTCAACCATCAGATTATCTCCGTCTGCGGCAGTTGTTGCAAGCACATCACAACGCTCATTCTGTGCCTGTCCCGCATGCCCCTTAACCCATATAAAAGTCACATCATGAGGCTTCATCGCAGCAAGCAGTTCAAGCCACAAATCAACATTTTTAACAGGCTCGTTCTTACCGCGTTTCCAGCCTTTCTTCTGCCATGAATCAATCCAGTTCTGATTGAATGCATTCACAAGGTACTGTGAATCGGAATAAAGCTCAACTTCACATGGCTTTGTAAGAGCCTGAAGACCTCTTATTGCCGCTGTAAGCTCCATTCTGTTATTTGTGGTTCTGACATATCCGCCGGACAACTCCCTCAAATGCTCTGTTCCGTCAGGTGCCGTATAGCTTAATATAACTCCGTATCCTCCCGGTCCGTTGGGGTTACCTCTTGCTGAACCGTCAGTATATATTTTTACCTTCATATAATCGTCTGCCATTTCCCTTCTTCAATAAAATATGCCGCATTCCTGTTTGCTTCATCAATTATTGCATCATTGTAACCCATAATCTTAAGAAGCTTTATTGCATTACGTGAAACCGCACGGCCTTCAAATAATTTGTAATTAAATATAATATCATTTTCAAGAACCTCTTCCTTAAAATGATAATTATCATACATTCCTTCAAGAATATGTGTAAGCTCTATATCATGTGTCGCCGCAAAACAAATAACATTGCCTGACGAAAGGAATTTTAATATCTGTGAAGATGCTGCAATTCGCTCGACAGTATTAGTTCCCCTAAGCACTTCATCCACAAAACAAAGTACCGGAACCCTCTTGCTCATGCTGTCTATTATTCTCTTAAGCGATTTTATCTCAACAATATAATAGCTCTCATTGCCGAGAAGATTGTCTTTTAAGGCCATGGACGACATAATCTTAAAATAGGCAGCCCTGTATGACTTTGCCGCAGCCGTGTGTATTGTCTGCGCAAGAATCGCGTTAATTGCAACCGACTTAAGAAAAGTTGACTTACCCGAAGCATTAGAACCCGTGATAAGGACACTTTTCTTCGTTGTAATACTGTTAGGCACAGGATTAACAAGCACCGGATGATAAATCTCACTTGCATCAACAAGTCCCGGTTTTGCATCCGTAAACTCCGGTATGCAGTAATAATCAAGATTTTCCCTAAAGGAAGCCACCGCTATCATTGCTTCAATAAGGCCAATGTTTTTAATGATTACATTAACCTCATCCTCTTTTTCGAGGAAAATACTGAGCATATTGTTAAAACGTATTAAATCAATATGAGTCATCATCCTGACATAATCAAGTATAAGGTCAAGCAGCGAACCTGTCAGATTATCCGTAGGAAGTATTCCGACACCCTTTTCGATACCGCGTAAATTATGTGCCGCTGCTTCCATTTCTTTTATATATGGTTCCAATATAGAAATATCGCACTTCTTTATTTTCTTTATATTAGAAATCATATTATTAATAATTCTAAAGCAGACAAAGTAATGCTCAATTACGGATTTACGCTTATAGTAAGACATAATTGAATAAAATGTAAGGGCAACAAATCCCAAAACACCAATAGTCGTGTCAATAAAAAAGACTCCGATTACTACAAGAAGTGCCAGAATAATACTGTAATGCTTCCAGTTACTCTCTCGCTGTACATCCTTCAATCTGCTTATATAATCGCTTACGGAAATACCTCTTTTACGGCCGATTTCACCGTAAACCATCTGAAGATTTTCCCTCGCATCTTTATTATTTGCAAAAAAAGTAATAAGCTCTTCTCTTTTTAAAAGTTCCTCCCCGGAAATCTTCGGTGTTCTTAAAATATAATACAGATACTCTTCTCCGGCAGAGGAATATGTATTGTTCATCTGCATGAAAATCTCATCCATATCAAGATCATTCCAGGTTATATCATCAACACTATTTTCAAAATCTTCACTATTTTCAATATTGTTCCTGTAATAATGTGTTATGCTTTCAAATTCCGCATCAGAATATTCCCTTTCAGGAATCTGTCCCCAATCACGTCTGATTTTAGCCATGAAGCTTTTTTTCTGATTCTGCTTAGTTATATAAAACTGCACAATAAGAAAGCCAAAAACAACCGCACACCCAATTAAATATA
>JAZNXQ010000285.1:0-9201 GCA_045593945.1 Lachnospiraceae bacterium
GTCAAATATCAGCATGGCTATGCAAGCATATCCATGCTGATACTCGACTCGTTGTTTCACTTAGACCTCTCTGTAATCTCCGTCAACTACATCATCATCCGCTGATGTATATCCGCCGTCTGCTGCTCCCATGTCAGGACCTGCCTGTGCGCCGCCGTTAGCTGCTGCCTGCTGCTCATACATCTTGCTGAATACTGTCTGCGCACTCTGCATAAGTGTCTCTTTTGCAGCCTTGATAGCCTCTACATCTGCATCTGTCATGTTATCAACATTAGTCTTCTCAACCAAATCCTTCAAAGCATCAAGGTCAGCCTGAACCTTAGCGCGGTCATCCGAAGATACCTTATCGCCTACCTCATCAAGTGCCTTCTGCGTCTGGAATACAATTGAATCTGCATCGTTTCTAGTATCGATAGCTTCTTTTCTCTTCTTATCCTGAGCTTCGAACTCTGCAGCTTCTCTTACAGCCTTCTCGATATCATCATCGCTCATATTAGAACCTGCTGTAATTGTGATGTGCTGCTCCTTACCTGTTCCAAGGTCTTTTGCAGAAACATTAACAATACCGTTAGCATCGATATCAAATGTAACTTCAATCTGAGGAACACCTCTTCTTGCAGGCGGGATTCCGTCAAGACGGAACTGTCCGAGACTCTTGTTGTCTTTAGCAAACTGTCTCTCACCCTGTACTACGTTGATATCTACTGCTGTCTGGTTATCTGCAGCTGTTGAGAAAATCTGGCTCTTCTTTGTAGGAATTGTTGTATTTCTCTCAATAAGTCTTGTAGCAATACCACCCATTGTCTCGATTGAAAGTGACAAAGGAGTAACGTCAAGGAGAAGAATTTCACCTGCACCTGCATCACCTGCAAGCTTACCACCCTGGATTGAAGCACCGAGTGCTACACACTCATCGGGGTTAAGAGTCTTTGAAGGCTCCTTGCCTGTAAGTGCTTTAACCTTATCCTGTACATCCGGAATACGTGTTGAACCACCAACAAGTAACACCTTACCGATTTCTGCAGCTGTAAGCCCTGCATCTCTAAGTGCATTCTGAACAGGTGCTGCTGTTCTCTCTACAAGATCATGTGTAAGTTCATCAAATTTAGCTCTTGTAAGGTTCATATCAAAATGCTTGGGACCTTCTGCTGTAGCTGTGATGAACGGAAGGTTGATATTTGTAGTTGTAGCAGATGACAACTCTTTCTTTGCCTTCTCTGCTGCTTCTCTAAGTCTCTGAAGTGCCATCTTATCTGTTGATAAGTCAACACCCTCTGCCTTCTTAAATTCAGCAATCATGTAATCTGTAATCTTCTGGTCGAAGTCATCACCACCAAGACGGTTGTCACCGCTTGTAGCAAGAACCTCGATAACGCCGTCACCAATCTCGATGATTGAAACGTCGAATGTACCGCCACCTAAGTCGTATACCATAATCTTCTGCTCTGTCTCATTGTCAAGACCATAAGCAAGAGCTGCAGCTGTAGGCTCGTTGATAATTCTCTTAACATCAAGGCCTGCAATCTTACCTGCATCCTTTGTAGCCTGTCTCTGAGCATCGTTAAAGTAAGCGGGAACAGTAATAACTGCCTCTGTTACTTTCTCACCAAGATAGTTCTCTGCATCAGCTTTAAGCTTCTGAAGAACCATGGCCGAAATCTCCTGAGGTGAATACTTCTTATCATCGATAGCAACTCTGTAATCACTACCCATCTTTCTCTTGATTGAAGAGATTGTCTTGTCTGCATTAGTTACAGCCTGACGCTTTGCGGGCTCACCTACAAGTCTCTCTCCTGTCTTTGTAAAAGCAACTACTGAAGGTGTTGTTCTTGCGCCTTCTGTATTTGCTATAACTGTGGGCTTTCCGCCCTCCATAACAGCTACACATGAATTTGTTGTACCTAAATCAATACCTATAATCTTACCCATTATTCTTTCCTCCTAGATATAATTAGTTTTCTACTTTAACCATACTGTAACGTACTACTTTGTCTTTATAGAGGTAACCCTTCTGGAATTCCTCCGAAACTATATTCTCACCGAATTTATCATCATCACCGTGCATTACGGCATTGTGGAAATTCGGATCAAATTCCTTACCAACTGCCTCGATGGGTGTTACGCCCATATCCTCGAGAACCTTTAAAAACTGCTTATGAATCTTATCCATTCCTGCAGCTATCGGAGATGCTTTCTCCTCTTCCGATAAAATCGACAAACCTCTCTCAAAGCTGTCTATAACGGGCAAAAGCTTCTCGATAACATTTCTTGCACCATTCTCGAACATATCCGCCTTTTCCTTATCGGTACGCTTGCGGAAGTTCTCAAACTCTGCCATTGTTCGCATTACTCTGTCATTAAGTTCCGCTATCTGCTCGTCTTTCTTATCCTTCTTGTCTTTCTTAAGCTTGCCAAAAACGCCTTCCTTCTCAGGTGCATTCTCTTCTGCCATTTCCTCTGTGGTCTCTTCTGCAGTTTCACAAGCCTCTGCCTGCTCAGCCTCAATCTCTTCCACATCAACTTTTGCTTCTTTTACTTCCTGTTCTTTATCAACATTATTCTTTGAAGCCTTGGCTTTCTTATCTGCCACTTATAATTCGCCGCCTTTCATATCAAGTCTTTTTAAAAATATTATCTAACTGTGCCATAAGTGTCTTAAGCGTATCCATAACCTTCTCGTAATCCATACGCTTGGGACCGATAATACCGATTGTTCCCTGAACACCTTCCTCCAATTCGTAGGTTGCCGTAACAACACTGCAATCTTTCATGGTCTGCACAGGCATCTCACTTCCGATATATACCTGAATTCCCTTGTTGTCTTCTTTCTCAAGGAAATCCGTCACAAGTTCGTTAAGTGCATCCTTCTCTTCAAGTGTACAGATAAGCTCACTCGCTTTCTGCTGATCCGACAACTCCGGATACTTGAAAATGTTGGTCGCGCCACTCGTATAAATCTCCAAATCGTCATCTATTGAAATCGCATCCGCAACAGCATCAAGCACATTGGCAACTATAACACCATGCTCGCCTGCCTGCTCCTTAAGTCTCGCAATTACACCAAGGTTAATCTCATCAAGCGACAAACCGTTAAGTGTGGTATTGCAAAGCATGTTAAGCTTAAGCAGATTCTCATCATCAATATCTTCGTCAAGATCAACTATTGTATTCTTAACGATATTACCTTCAACCACAACAACTATCAAAAGCTTACGGTTATCTACTCTTGAAAGCTGAATAAACTTAACCTTATTCTTGTGATACTTCGGTGAAGTAATCATCGTCGCGTAATTGGTGTTGGCTGCCAGAAGCTTCGCAACCTGCTGAAGCATAAGCTCCACGCGGTCTACTCTCTGAATCAGAAAATCCTTCATCTCTGAAACTTCTTTTTCCTTATCCTCAAGAAGTGCATCAACATAAAAGCGGTAGCCCTTGTCTGACGGAATTCTTCCTGCCGAGGTATGTGGCTGTAGAATGTAACCCATCTCTTCCAAATCAGACATCTCGTTCCTTATAGTTGCTGAGCTTAAGTTCAAATCAGTATACTTAGATATCGTTCTTGAACCGACCGGCTCGCCTGTCTCTAAGTAATTCTTGATTATCGCTACAAGTATCTTGCGCTTTCTCTGATCAAGTTCCAACAAAGCTGCCCCCTTCCCAATGACTTCTTTATTGTTAGCACTCAACCAAAAAGAGTGCTAATTGATATATTTAAGATAGCACTTAGTTTTTCCTTTGTCAACACATTTTATACTTTTTTTATTTTTGAAAAAAAGCAACCTTTTTGACACACTGCCACGCAAACCAAAAAAACAGCAGTCACTGCAAATTTTCTGCAGTGACCGCCTGTACACTTATATACCCTATTATAAATTAGCTTTAATCTTCTCAATCATCTCGCTGTATTCAGCCTCTGTAAGATACTTCTTATCAGGATTCATCTGGAACACGCCGCCCCACTCATCCTGTCCCTCATACTTGGGTACAAGGTGAAAATGCAAATGACATCCCGTGTCACCATAAGCACCGTAATTAAGCTTATTAGGATGAAAAGCCGCATGGATCGCCTTAGCTGCACGATTAACATCCGCAAAGAAAGCATTTCTCTCCTCGTCACTGATGTTAACTATTTCACTCACATGATCCTTATATGCCACTATACATCTGCCCGGCTTACTCTGCTCTTTAAAAAGAATTAAACTGCTCACATCCAAATCACAAATAAAAATTCCGAATTTATCAAGCAATTCGCCTCTCATACAATAACCGCAATTCTCGTTTTTCATAGTTCTTCTCCTTTTGTTTTATATTTTTATAATAACACTGCAACCTGAATTTCGCAATATATAAGCTTCTCTTTAAGCAAAAAGGACCCGTATCAAAATAATACGAATCCTTTTACATCTAACGTATATAATCAAGCGGATCCACCGGTGTATCACCCTGTGTCAGCTTCACATACAGATTGCATCCTTCCACGGTATAATATTTTGTCGGTTCATCAACAAAACCTATAATATCTCCTGCCGTTATCTTATCCCCTTCAGATACCTCTAACGACTTTAACTGTCCGTATGTCAGTTCATAATCACTTCCGAGTGACATCACCACATAAGTACCGATTTCTTCATTTGCTCCGATTTCCTTAATCAGGCAGTCCGCACCGGCTATTACCGGAGTGTTTACCTCGCTCTGGATTAGCATGGCAGGATTATACTTGTACTGTTCAAGTGTAGAAAAATATACACTTCCGTCCATTGAAAAGCCAAGAATAACATTACCTTCTACCGGCCAGAAAAGTGAATCCTCCTCAGTAAACATAAGCGCAACGGGATTAACGTCAACCGCAACTCCCTGTGTGTCGCTTGTCGGATTCTCGATTACAACCGTAGGAATATCCGTACTTTCATCCTGCGTTCCTGCATCAATTACACCCTGCGACACATCGGATGTGCTTTCATCTGTACTGTCATCATTTGGAGTTGTTCCCTCTATTACCTGCTGTCCCTGTTCGGTCGTGGTTTCATTCAAATCAACAAATGGACTTCTTTGCCGACGGTTTATAAGTGATGCCACCGTTACCACACCTGCAAGCGCAAGCACTGTAACAAGCGTCAGGGAGAGGAAAGCTTTTTCCTTAAAAAAAGGATTTTTATTTTTCACATTTATCACCTCAGCAATAGTTTGCCCGAAATAAATGTGCTTATTCATACTTTATTATAATGTTTGCATAATAGTAATTAAGAATTTCCTTAAATCCATACCCCTCTCCCGCAAGTACATTTGAACCGTAAATACTAAGCCCGAATCCATGCCCTATCCCGCTTACCAGAAAACGGATTTTTCTCTTATATTCCTCTACGACAAATGCCGGCGACTGAAGCTTCAAAGCCTTTGCAATTTCGTCCGCGCAAAACTCTCTGCCGCAAATCGTCACCTTCTCCACATAATCTCCGTCTTCATTTTGCAGAATAATCTCCTGCGCAAGAGGCTTTACCTCCGGCTCAAACGATGTGTGGAAGGCCTCCGAAAGAAGCAATTTTACCGTATCCTCATCATATATAACAAGCTGCATATAATCCGGAGCATTGACATCGGCGGAACCTGCCACCGGTGATAGATACGTATAATTATCTCCAAGATATGCTCCATCCCTTGTTCTGCCTGCACTGACCCTGTGAAAAAGTGCATCTATGTAATATCCTTTATCATTAAGAATTACTGCGCCTTCCGTATCGTTTACCGCGCTTTCCATCTTTCTGTAGTTATTAACAAACTCCCGGCCGCCCCACATTTTTTCAAGCATATCTTCCGGATAATAAGCAAACCCCAATTCTTCTGCAGATATTTTGCTTCTGCCGCCCAAAGCTTTTCTTAGGTTTGTCCTAAGTACAACAGCCATAGCTTTAAGGCTCTCCGGCTCATAATCCGGTTCGACATAAGCTGCAAGTGCCCATATAAGAAACTTTTCAGAATCAACTGACTCTCCATCCACATTTATCATGTATCTGCCGTCATAAGACGCTCCTGTACTTTTTTTGTCAGGTCCGAATGCCAGCACAAACACACACGGCAAAAGAAAAACAACGATTGTGCATATAATACGGATTCTCACACGCTTTCTCATTGCAGCACCTCCCCCAGCATTACCGCAAGTAGTTCAATAGCATTCCTGGCTTCTTCCACCGTATTTGTCTGCGCTCCAACCTCTATAAGGGCGCTCTTAGGTTTAAAGTGCAAATTATAACGATACGCCTTAACAATTATCCGTCGCATCAATCCCGGAAAATATGCCTCCCCTTTTAGCTGCATTTGAAAACTGAATGCCAGATTATCTGCAAGATTTGGATTATTGAGATATGCAATTGTGGAATTGTTAAGCCTGCTTATCCCATTAACAAACATTATCTTCGCTGTTTTTTTTCCGTTATACTCCGTCACAAGATGTACGTCCTCATTCACACCGTCCCTGTGTATATCAAGCACAACCTCGATTGACGGATAGTTTTCGAGTATTCCCTCAATTGCTTCGGCCGCATATTCATATGCCGCACTTCTGTCAAGCTTACCGTTAATCCTATCAAAAGTTGTCGTAATATGTAAAACGTGATATCCGTAATCACGTTCAAGAATTTCTGCAAGATATGCCCCCATTCCCACAACGCTGTCCTCCTCGGTCCCATCGGCCGAATCAGCATAAGCTTCCTGCGAATGAGTGTGATAAATTAATATTTGAGGATACTTTGTATCCTCCTTCGAAAGCGTCATATCCGCATCAAGCATTTCCGTTACATTGAGTATGCCTTTATTTACCGTTGTATTGGTTTCCACTGCATAAAAATTTTTGAGCAATATATCAAAATCCATAAGTTGTGAAAGAGTATATCTTTTGCCGATTACTTCCGGTGCAAGCGGTCTGATAAACGGCGCTATCACTTCTTTTACCGGCTCATCTGTCCTGTCTCCCTGTCCTTCTTCATAATAATCCGGAATAACAGTAATAACAGGAATTATGCTTTCTTCGGAAATATTCTCTTCATATTCTTTTTTTGTCAAAAAATCGGCAAGTAAATCTTCATAAAGATTATCCTGTGCCGGATAAAAAAATTTTTCCGACACATCTTCAGGTATTAAATATATCTTTTTAAAAAGCTTGGATAACAGACCGTCCTGCTTATCTTCATTATATAAATATGAAAAAACAAAACCCGTTTTTTTCATTATAGCTTTTCCAACCTGTTCTGATATATCTTCTGCTGTTTCTTTTATAACCTCGCCGGCCGGTTTTCCATATATCATCCGTATTCCGCGTGCAAGAATATTTATCCCTAAATATAGGATGAAAAAACACACTGCAACCTGTAAGGTTCGCCTAAAAATCTGTCTGATTAATTGTTTCACCCGTTTTGCACACTCCTTCCAAGTACATTATATTCGGAAAAAGTATGATTTATAACCTTTTACCGCCAAGCAGGGCCTGACAAATCGCTTTTGCAAGAGTTATACTCATATTTTTTATTGTTTCATCAACATTTTTAGGCGTCACAAACATCTCTCTCCACTGCGGCGTCATAAGCTCATACACTAACATTCTTCTTTCATCTTCTGCCAATTCTTTATATTCCGGAAGTTCCCCCATAAGTATGCCCATCGTGTCATTAACAATGGTTGCCGCATCCACAACCGTAGGAATTCCTATTGCAACAACCGGCACACCAAGACTTTCATAATTGAGTGCATGTCTGTGATTACCGACCCCCGAACCCGGACTTATTCCTGCATCAGAAAGCTGAATAGTTGTATTAAGCCTGTGAATATTTCTTGCCGCAAGTGCATCAAGCGCAATTACTGCAGATGGCTTTGTTTCAGCCGCAACTCCCTTAACAAGTACTGCAGTCTCAATCCCTGTCTGTGCCATAACCCCCGGAGCAACCGCGCTTATTTTATTACGTGTTTTCGGTTCACCCGGAATATGTCTGTTAACACACAAATTATCAACAATCATCGGCCCGAGAGAATCAGGTGTCACATCCCTGTTTCCCAACCCGACAACAAGCACTGACTTTCTTTCTTCCTTACTTAAGAGATTTTTTATAAAATCCGCAACAACTCCTTCAATCAGTTCCCTGTCTTTTTCATTCTCCCATATCACAAAAGGTGCTTCTATTGTAAGATACTTCCCTTTTGATTTTCTCATGGCTTTTGCTGCTTCATCAGTCTCTATTGACACTGTCGTTATTTTTATATCACCCCCGTAACGCTCCTCTTCACTTACACTGATTCCATTAAGTTCTTCTCCTTTTTCCTTTATGTCTTCGCTGGCCTCAAGCGCCAGGTCTGTTCTTATTTCAAACCGCTCTCTGCTCATATACTCCTCCGCATTACATAAATTCCTTGCCGGAATATGCTTTTTATAAACATATTAACGTATGCTCTTTGACATTATATTTATTTATAGGTAGTTTCTGCATTTTTTTTAATTTTATGTATTGACATAACAGGACTAATAGACTAAAATAGAGTAGCATGTTTACATTAGACCGTTCCGTGTCCGTGTTTAATGCAAACCGGTGCGACAATAATATACTATAATATTTGGAGGTGTACGGATTGGCTAATATTAAATCTGCTAAGAAGAGAATCGATGTTATCGCAACAAAGACAGAGAGAAACAAAGCGATTAAATCTCGCGTTAAAACATATGTTAAGAAAGTAGACGCTGCAATTGCTGCCGGAGACAAGGCTGCTGCTCAGGCTGCACTTCTTGAAGCTACTTCAGAGATCGACAAGGCTACTTCAAAGGGTGTTTACCACAAGAACTACGCTTCTCGTAAAGTATCTCGTTTATCACTTGCCGTTAACAAGATGGCATAATAAGTTTTTGAATTTTAAAAGCCTTGCTTTGATAACCCACAAAGCAAGGCTTTATTTTTGTTAATTAACTAATTTCACATTATTGGGCAGACTGACTTTCAGTTCCCCATCCGCATATGAAACCTTTATTTTTCCACGAATACTGTCATATTCGCATTCACAACTATCTACGAGTTCCATACACTTAGGGTCAATCTTCACATTTTTAAAGCCTTCATCGCCACTAATACCTGCAACTCCGGTAAAGAACCACTCCATAATATGGCCCATCATATCATGATTGCGGCTTCTTGCATCATCCCTCCAAAATTCAGGAAGCGTTGTCTC
>JAZNXQ010000286.1:0-2504 GCA_045593945.1 Lachnospiraceae bacterium
ATAAAATGGTATAATTGAATTGGTGTGAAATATTGTAATTGGGAAGAGAAAGTACTTATGAAGTTAAGAAAAATTCTGGTATGTGCAGTATGTGGCATAGTGGCTTTTTTAACAGCATTTTTTAATGCTTTTGGGACGATTGATAAGGCGGCTGAGGATATGCTTTATCATCGCTTCGGGAAAACAGACAGTAAGATTAAGATTATAAAAATTGATGACCGCACCATTAATCAGATGGGTGATTTTTCGACGTGGAACAGAGATGTGTATGCTGATTTGATAGATACGCTTTGTGTGTCGGAGGATATAAGACCTGCGGTAATCGGTTTTAATATTTTATTCAGCAGTGATAAGAATGTGGCAGGTGATAAGCGATTTGCGGAAGCTTGTGCGGAATTTAAGAATGTTATAACAGGCTTCAGTTATGATTTTTCGACTTCGGAGAAGGTCCTTCCGTATGATTCGCTTATGAGGGCGACAGGACATGGATTTGTAAATGCGTTTTCAGACGGGGAAGACGGTTTTATCAGAAGTTCGCTTTTGTATTTTGATGAAGCTGACGGGTTCAGAGGAATGAGCTTCGGTGGCGCTGTTTATGTCAAGTACAGGGAAGTGACGGGTGGCAGAGCGGTATATTCTGCTGACGGTAATGTTATGAAGTTCAGATACTCCGGAGAACCGGGGGATTATGAGAGCGTTTCTCTGTCAGATGTGTTACAGGGAGACGTGCCGGCAGACCAATTTGATGATTGTATTGTTCTTGTGGGCGCATATACAGCGGACATGCAGGATTCGTATTTTGTGCCTGTTGACAGAACTGCACAGATGTATGGTGTAGAGATTCATGCCAATGTTATACAGGCACTTATGGAGAATAAGACGCTTATGACGTTGCCGGCAGTTATTGACGGTTTTATTGCACTTATTATAGTTGTGGCACTTATACTTATTTGTGAAAACTTAAGTACCATAAAGGTTATCCTTATGTGTGCTGTGTCCGTTGTCGTTAAGCTTTTGATGGGCTTTGCGATTTTTAGCATCGGATTTTCCGGCAATGTACTTGCAGCTCCGGCCATGGCGGTTGTGGTATGTATATATTATGTTATTTTGAATTGTTACAGGAAAAACAACAACAAAATAATGGCTGTTGCGATAGCGACAGTAGCGGTTTTGTTTGTTGTTGCCGGACTTTTTTTCCTTAAATCAATTGGTGATGATAATAAGGAACAGCTTATCAGTATTGTTGATGATTCCGGTAATGTAGGAGTCGCGCATACCCACAGCGTCGAAAAGATAATTGTTGAGGCTACATGTTCTGATGTGGGAGTAATTACACAGGTCTGTAGTGAGTGTAACGAGATAATATCCGTAAAAGAAGTGCCTGCACTCGGTCATGATTATGCGGAAGAATTTACGGTTGATGAAGAGGCAACATGTACAACAGAAGGAAGCAAGTCAAAGCATTGCAAGAGATGTGACGCCAAAGGAGAGGTGACAGCTATTGCTGTCGCGGAGCATAAGTATACGGCATGGAAAGAGACTTTAGCGGCAGGCTGTGTAACAAAAGGTAAGAAGGAACGTAGTTGTGAGTCTTGTGGACATGCAGAAGAAGAAACAATAAAAGCTCTCGGACATCGTTATTCAGGTGAGTTTATAGTAGAAAAGGCTGCAACATGCACGACTGAGGGAAGTAAAAGGAATTATTGTACACGTTGTAATGCCAAGGGTGAAAAGATAAGTATTGAACCTGTCGGACACGAATACGCAGAATGGGAAATCTTAGTAGTGGCAGATTGTGAGCATGAAGGTAAGAAGGAACATAGCTGCAAGAATTGCGACCACACGGAAACGGTGACAGTAGAAGCTCTCGGACATGTATTTCCGGACAATTTCACTATAGATATGCCACCAACATGTACTGGACAGGGAAGTAAATCCAAACATTGTTTGTACTGTAATGAAAGAAGTGAGATAACAGTAGTTGAGGCAAAAGGGCATGTATATAAGGATGAATGGTTAGTTGTTTTTGAACCCGGATGTGAACTTGAAGGTACTAAGGTTAGGGATTGTCTTATTTGTGAACAAAGAGAGAGAGTACAAATAGCACCGCGAGGACATCAATATGAGGAAGTTTATATTGAGGGCACAGAGACGGAACCCGGTTATTATTGTACATGTTGTAAGATATGCGGTAAAATATATGAGGAAGAAGAGCAGACAGAGTAAAAATGCGGAAATTAAAGTAAATTTTACTTGCAATCTTAAAAATAAGATGATATAATATTTGAGAATGATATATTAGGATGATAAAAGAGTGGACTGACGTCCACTCTTTCGTTTTGCATAAGCAGGAAGGCAGGTGGAATAACATGGCAAAGAGAGAAGATTATGAAATTAAGACGGAGCAGCTTGTACAACCCATAGTTGATGCGAACAGTTTTGAACTTGTGGATGTAGAGTATGTAAAGGAAGGAAGTAACTGGTACCTCAGAATTTATATTGAT
>JAZNXQ010000287.1:0-1799 GCA_045593945.1 Lachnospiraceae bacterium
TAAGTCTGTCGAAGCACCGGGAACAAGGGACGAGAACGGTCCGCAGGGGCTTACGGCCTCCCTTATTGCGTCAAATGCAACACAGTTACCTGCAACGGCATTTACTTCTGAGGATGTTATGGCGGCGACTTTTAACAGGGATATTATGACGGCAATCGGTAATGTAATCGGTAATAACTGTCTTGAGGCAGGTGTTGCCTGCCTTTATGGACCCGGTAACAATATTCATCGTACACCTTACGGCGGACGTAATTTCGAGTACTATAGCGAGGATGGATTTTTGTCCGGTGAAATGAGTGCTTATGAGGTCGCAGCCATTCAGGAAAAGGGTGTTCAAGTGGTAATGAAGCATTTTGCACTTAATGATAGCGAACAGGACAGAATTGGTCTTGGTGTCTGGTTAAATGAACAGGCGGCAAGGGAGATTTACCTTAAGGCTTTTCAGGCGCCTATCGAAGAGGGGAATGGCAACGGCGTCATGGTTGCGTATACCCGTTGGGGCTGTACCTGGTCGGGTGCCAACCGCGGACTTATGACAGACATCCTTAAAAGGGAGTGGGGATGTGAGGGTAAAAATATCACTGATAATGTGCTCACCACCTATGTAAACGGCGTGGACGGACTTATGGCAGGAGTAACTATCTATGATGCAATGCTTCCGTATGTTGTAAAACAGCTTCCCGAGTATGAGGATGACCCGGTTATTGTAACTGCAATGCGTGAGGCCTGTCATCATAATCTGTACGCTGTTGCCAATTCCTGCGGTATGAACGGAGTAGGTGCGGATACAACAATCAGGCTTGTAGAATTAAAAGTAATTACTGCGGTAAAAGTACTTGCGGTGTTGATGGGTATTTTGTTTTTAGCGTTTGAAACTATATTTATTTTTAAGAAACTGAAGTTTATGCAGACAGAGGATTACAACCGTTATAAAGAATTTGAGCAAAAGAATAGGAAGTAAATATATGTGATGCCGGATGTGAAAAAGGGAATAGCTGTATATGAAAATGAGGGAGAAATAAAATGCAGGAACAAGAAAATAAAGCCTTAAACAGAGCCAAATTTTATCAGCTCGTACTGTTCCCGTTCAACAACGGTGCGACGAATGTGTACTATATTTTGACGTTGAATTATATTGCGTATCATGCCAACGGTGTGCTTGGACTTGCACTCATGTTTGCGACAACGATGGTTACGGTAATGAGGGCATTTGATGCGGTTACCGACCCCATTATCGGAGTGCTTATTGATAAAACAAGCGGTAAATTCGGTAAGTTTCGTCCTTATATCGTGCTTGGTAACGTGATTATGGCGGTGTCGGCGATTCTTTTGTATTTTTGTACAAGGTGGATTCCTGCCACTAGGATGTGGCTTAGATATACCGGGTTTGTGCTTTTGTATGCGTTGTACGTTATTGGCTATACTTTCCAGACGGCATGTACACGTTCGGGACAGACGGTGCTTACCAATGACCCGGCGCAGAGGCCACTTTTTACAATTTTTAACACAATAGCGTCACTTGTCGGGATGGGTCTTATACAGGTGGTTGCGACTGTTATCGGCGGTAAAGTTGGCTACGGTTCAGAGGATTTTTTTAATCTTGTGGTTCCGCTTGCAATTGTGCTCTCTGCGGCACTTACGGTGCTTGCTGTAATCGGAATTCGCGAAAAGGACAGACCGGAATTCTATGGTGTCGGTGGTATGAGTGCAAAGAAGGAAAAGGTGGAGCTTGGGCAGTATGTGGAGATTCTTCGGGGAAACAAGGAACTTCGCATGCTCATGCTTGCGGGCGGAAGCAC
>JAZNXQ010000288.1:0-1873 GCA_045593945.1 Lachnospiraceae bacterium
CCACAAGTTTTAACAGACATTTAAACACTTCAAGGGGACCCGCAAACAAAAGTTTCGGGATCCCCTTTCCGATAAGTTGCCATACAATCAGCCAGAATGCAACTATAAGCAATTGTCTTATTCTTTTGTACTTATTTTGTGTAATAAAATTCTTCATCAGGCAGCTGTCCTCCTACTGCGCTGGGATTCTGTGAATACAATGCCTCTAAGTACTTTGAAAGTTTCTCTTTCATCTCTGTTCCCGTGATGCTTGTTACGTTACAGCCGGGGATTGCTTTCTTTGCAACGGCAGCTTTTACAATACCGTACTTTTCTACCCATGCTGATGCCTCTTCGGGATTCTCGTTTACATAAGTTGTAGATGTTGCATAATCCTCAAGAAGTTTCTTAACAAGACCTTCATGCTCCTCTAAAAACTCTTTTCTAACGATTGTAACACCTGTAAGCATGTCACTCCACTCATCAACAAGATTAATTGCGATTCTTGCTTTCTCATTCTGTGTAAGTGCAACTGTTACAAAAGGCTGCGGAAGTAAACCTACTGCGTATGTATCCTGCGCTAAGATACTTGCAACCTCTGTGGGCTCTGACTTAAACTCGATTGTTACGTCTGACTCGCTAAGTCCGTTCTGCGTAAGGATATACTTAAACGCGAACTCCGGAACAGTTCCTTTGCCCGTCATGTAAACTGTCTTGCCCTTCAAATCCGCAATACTGTTAATCTGTGTTCCATTCTCCAAAATATACAAAACGCCGAGTGTATTGATGTTGATAACTGCAATCTGACCTTCTGTCTTCTTGTATAAAGTTGATGCAAGGTTTGCAGGAATTGCAGCCACATCGATTTCGCCTTTAGCGATAAGCGGCACAACTTCATCTGCTGCTGTATACATATTAAACTGATAATTGCTCTCCGTAAGACCTGCCTCGCTGTCCTCCATGAGCTTAACAAGACCGATCGATGTTGCGCCCTTAAGAGAAGCAACACGGATTGCCGTCTCGTCCTTTTCTTCTTTTTTGCCACAGCCGACAGCCAAAACGCCCATTGCAACTACCAACGCTGTCGCCAAAATTCTTTTAAATGTTTTCATAATCATGTCCTCCTGTCTAAACATTTGAATACTGCGTTTTAACACTTGCACCCTTGACCATTCCGAGTTTTCCTGACATAGAACTGATAACCTGATTAGGCGCATCCACGACAATACTTATGACAGCGATTTTACGCTCTCTGTACGGAAGCCCCATCCTACCGATAATATACTCGCTAAAATCATGTAAAATAGCATTAATACGTTCGGTAGCTTCCATATCTTCAACAATAATTCCGATTAACGCAACTCGTTTCTCCATAGTGCTACCTCCTTTTCTTTCTCGTTAGCTCTTTTATATTCTCAACGTTTCGTCCGGGTTTTGTGTGTAGATTATAGAACTTTTTAAAACAAGATATGCCAAACATTACGATGAGCCCTTTAAAACTAAAATTTTCTCAGGAGAGCCTTCGAAAATTTTTAGGTCTCATCTCCATGGCATATAAAAGTTTTAAAAAGTTCTATAATCTACACACAAACCTCTGCCGAAACTTGCTGAGAATAAAAAACGTCTATCACCCTGAAAAACAGAATAATAGACGCAATTCACCTAACTGTTGTAATACTCTTAATTAACATGCTTTCCTTAATCTCAGCCGTAGCTTTAACCTTGGTATATCGTCTATCTTTGTTCTCAGAAAAATCTTCGAATGCAGATGTTGAGGTTATTATATTAAAGAATGGGGGAAATGTCAACTTCTTTACCGCTTTTCATAACAATCCTCACACACCTTAAACTCATAACCAAGCGGCAATGCCCTTCCGCAATACTTACACTTCTC
>JAZNXQ010000289.1:0-9952 GCA_045593945.1 Lachnospiraceae bacterium
GGATGTTTTTGAGACGCTTCCGAGACTCGAGAGTGAAGGTAAGAAGTTTGATGTTGTTATCTTAGACCCGCCCGCATTTACGAAGTCAAGGAATTCCGTTAAGAATGCAACCAAGGGTTATACCGAGATTAATGCAACAGGTATGAAACTTGTAAAAGACGGAGGAATTCTTGCAACCTGTTCGTGTTCACATTTTATGACGCCTGAGCTTTTTACGGAAGCGGTCGCGAGAGCGGCCAAGAAGAGCCATAAGCGCCTCAGACAGATTGAATATAGGACACAGTCCTCGGATCACCCGATTTTGTGGGCAGCAGACGAATCATATTATTTAAAATTTTATATATTTCAAGTATGTGATGAAAAATAACGGAGGAGACCAACATGAAGACAGATATTGAAATCGCTCAGGAGGCGAAACTGATTCCTGTAACAGAGGTGGCAAAGCAGTTAGGAATTGAGGAAGATGAATTAGAGTTATACGGTAAGTACAAAGCAAAGTTTTCTGATGAATTATGGGGGAGAATTAAGGACAGACCGGATGGTAAGCTTGTTCTTGTAACAGCAATCAATCCGACTCCTGCAGGAGAGGGAAAGACTACTACAAGCGTTGGTCTCGGACAGGCATTTGCCAAGATTAACAAGAAGGCAGTAATTGCTCTTAGAGAGCCGTCACTCGGACCGTGCTTTGGTGTTAAAGGTGGTGCTGCAGGCGGCGGATATGCACAGGTAGTCCCGATGGAGGATCTTAACCTTCATTTCACAGGTGATTTCCATGCGATAACATCTGCGAATAATCTTCTTGCAGCAATGCTTGACAATCATATCCAGCAGGGTAATGAACTTGGTATCGATCCTAACCAGATTGTTTGGAAGCGTTGCGAAGATATGAACGACAGAGTTCTCCGTAATGTGGTTGTGGGTCTTGGTAAAAAGGCAGACGGTGTTGTAAGAGAGGATCATTTCTGCATTACCGTTGCTTCTGAGATTATGGCTATTTTCTGTCTTGCAGAAGATATGGCAGATTTAAAGAGACGTTTAAGCAACATTATCGTTGCATACTCATATGACGGCAAGCCTGTAACAGCGGCACAGCTTAATGCAGTAGGTGCCATGGCAGCACTTCTTAAGGATGCCATCAAGCCCAATATTATTCAGACACTGGAGCATACACCGGCAATTATCCATGGCGGACCATTTGCTAATATCGCACACGGTTGTAACAGCGTAAGAGCAACACGTATGGCACTTAAACTTGCAGATTATACAATTACTGAAGCAGGCTTTGGCGCAGATCTTGGTGCAGAGAAGTTCCTTGATATCAAGTGTAGAATGGCAGGACTTAAACCGGATGCTATAGTACTTGTTGCGACAGTAAGAGCTCTTAAATATAACGGCGGTGTTCCGAAGACTGAGCTTGCAGGCGAGAATCTCGAGGCACTTAAGAAAGGTATTGTTAACCTTGAGAAACACATTGAGAATCTTCAGAAGTACGATGTCCCTGTTGTTGTAACTCTTAATAAGTTTTCAACAGACAGCGAGGCAGAGCTTGCTTTTGTCAAGGAATTCTGTGAAAAGCGAGGATGTGATTTCGCACTTTCGGAAGTTTGGGAAAAAGGCGGCGAAGGTGGAATTGAACTTGCTAACAAAGTTGTTGAGACACTTGAGAACAAGAAGAGCAATTTCCATGTGCTTTATGCAGATGAGCTTCCGATTGCTAAGAAGATTGAGACTGTATGTAAAGAAATCTACGGTGCAGCAGCAGTTAATTTTGACCCTGCAGCTATGAAAGCAATCGAGAAGATTGAAGAGATTGGTTACGGACATTTCCCGGTTTGTATGGCAAAGACACAGTATTCACTTTCTGATGACCAGACAAAACTCGGCAGACCGGAAGGATTCACGATGAATATACGTGAAGTATATGTAAGTGCGGGAGCAGGATTTGTAGTTGCACTTACCGGAACGATTATGACTATGCCGGGGTTACCTAAGCGTCCTGCGGCAGAGCGTATTGATGTTACTGACGAGGGTAAGATTGTAGGTTTATTCTAAATTATTATATAAAAACCACAATACCGGGCGGATTATTCCGCTCGGTAATGGTGTTTTATTAGTTGGAGATAAGAATTATGAATTACAGCGAAGCAATGGATTATCTTAATAGTGTTGCCACAAAAGGAAGTATCTACGGACTTGAGACTATGAAGCTTCTTCTTCAGGAATTCGGTAATCCGCAGGACAGTCTTAAATGCATACATGTTGCGGGCACCAACGGTAAGGGTTCCGTAATTGCTTTTCTTGACAGTGTTTTACGCAAGGCGGGGTATAAGACCGGCAGATATATTTCTCCGGCCGTGCTTGATTATCGCGAGAAAATCCAGATAAACGGAGAGTATATCAGTGAAGATGATGTTGCAGAGCTGGTAACGGAGATTAAGGCAGTCACAGAAAAGATTAGGGAGGCAACAGTTTTTGAGATAGAAACAATAATGGCTTTTCTGTATTTTGCCAGGGCAAATTGCGATTATGTAATTCTCGAGACAGGACTTGGCGGAGCGGAGGATGCAACTAACGTAATTACAAAACCGCTTGCAAGTGTGATTGTTTCGATAAGTATGGATCACATGAATATTCTCGGTGATACCATAGAAGAGATTGCTTCTTGTAAAGCCGGAATAATTAAGGAGAATTGTCCCGCAGTAATCATGAAGCAAAAGCCCTCGGTACAGAAGGTTTTTGAGGACAGATGCAGACAGATGCATTCGAAACTTACGGTTGCCGATTATGATATGGCGACTGTTAAATCAGAAGATGTAAAGTATCGGAGATTTGATTATAAGGAATTTGAGGATATTGTCATAAGCCTTACCGGCAGGTATCAGATTAATAATGCAGTGCTTGCTTTGGAAGTGGTAAAAGAGCTTAGGACAATTGGAATTGATATACCGGACGAGGCTGTGTATGAAGGTATGGTAAAGGCCGACTGGCCTGCAAGATTTTCGTGCCTCGATGACGGTGAGGTTAAGTTTTTTGCAGACGGGGCGCACAATGAAGATGCAGCAAGGTCGTTAAGAGAGACAATGTTACAGTATTTTGACGGCAAAAAGCTTGTTTTTATTATGGGCGTGCTTGCTGACAAGGAGTACGAGAAGGTAATCGCTCTTACGGCGGATATGGCGGAGTTTATAATTACAATCACGCCTCCGAGTCCGCGTGCACTTGATGCGGAACAGTTAAAAATGGCCGTAAGTAAGGTTACAAGGAATGTATCGGCAGCTTTATCACTTGAGGAAGCTGTTGATAATGCTTATGAATATGCAAAATCAGGTGACGATGCAGAGGATTATGTGATAGTTGCATTCGGTTCACTTTCATATATGGGAGATTTATACAGAGTAATGGATGTAAGAAAGGCGGAAAGATCATGATAGATCAGGCAAAGGTAAGAGAAGCAATAACGATGCTTTTGGAAGCAATAGGAGAGGATCCGAATAGGGAAGGACTTAGAGAGACTCCGGATCGTGTTGCGAGAATGTATGAGGAAATATGCGGAGGAATGGACCAGGATGCGGCAGTACCGCTTTCAAAGACTTTTTCATCTCCGTCGAGCGAGATGGTGCTTCAAAAAGATATAACATTTTATTCAATGTGCGAGCATCATATTTTGCCGTTTTTCGGAAAGGCGCATATTGCATATATCCCGAACGGAAAGGTAGTGGGACTCAGTAAGCTTGCAAGAACTGTTGAGATATTTGCAAGACGTTTACAGATTCAGGAGAAGCTTACGGCGCAGATTGCTGATGCAATAATGGAGGAACTTGGCGCTAAGGGCGTTATGGTCATTATTGAGGCAGAGCATATGTGTATGACAATGCGCGGTATCAAGAAGCCCGGAAGCAAGACACTTAATTATGTTGTGAGAGGCGAATTTGCCAACAGTAAAGAGCTTCGTGACAGAGTATTTTCACTTATTCTTAATCCATACAACAGTCCGGAGAGTATAAACATATGGGAAGATACAGAGGAATATTAAAACACCCGTTTTTTACAGAATATCTGGAAGAAATAGAGAAACTTGAAAAAAACAGAGTTTACTGCGGACATTCGTTAGAACATTTGCTTGCAGTTGCACGTATAGCCTATATTAATGTCCTTGAAGAAAAACTTCCGTATGACAGGGATGTTGTGTATGCGGCAGCACTTCTTCATGATATAGGGAGAACAGTGCAGTATAAATGCGGTATACCGCATGAAGTTGCAGGGGTTGAGCCTGCCGTGCAGATTCTTAAGTCCTGCGGATATGCGGAAGCAGAGATAACGGAGATTACCGAGGCAATAAGCAGGCATCGGGACAGACACGGTGACAGCCTGTCAGCAGTTTTATATAAGGCAGATAAAAGGTCAAGAAACTGTTATGTATGTAAGGCGGCAGATACTTGCAACTGGCCTGAAGATAAACGTAATAGCGGTATTATTTAAAAGGAGTCGGTATTTATGATAATCGGAGGAAGAACATTTGATTTTGACAGATGCACATATGTAATGGGTATTTTAAATGTTACTCCCGACTCGTTCTCTGACGGGGGAAGATGCAATACTGTGGATAAGGCTCTTCGTACCGCGCTTAAGATGGCGGAAGAAGGAGCAGATATTATTGATATCGGTGGAGAATCCACACGGCCCGGATATACGAGGATTTCAGATGATGAAGAGATGGAGCGAGTTATACCGGTTATTGAGCGCATTAAGAAAGAGACAGATATGCCGGTTTCTATAGATACTTATAAAGCAAAGGTTGCAAGAGCAGCACTTATGGCAGGTGCAGACCTTGTTAACGATATCTGGGGGTTAAAGAATGACCCGCTTATGGCAGGCATTATTGCAGAATATAACGCGCCTTGCTGCTTGATGCACAACAGAACAGATACGGAATATAAGGATTTTTTGCAGGATGTAAAGGCAGATTTGCAAGAATCCCTGCAGTTGGCTGAGGTGGCAGGTATTGATAAGGATAGAATCATAATTGATCCCGGTATTGGTTTTGCCAAAAATTACGAACAGAATCTTTTGATGATAAAAAATCTTAGTATCCTTAAGGAATTAGGGTATCCGATACTTCTTGCGGCATCGCGTAAATCAGTAATAGGTCTTACGCTTGATTTGCCGGTGAAGGAACGAATTGAAGGAACGCTTGCGATTAATGTTTACGGGGCACTTAACGGTGCAGGAATGGTCAGGGTTCATGATGTTAAAGAGAATGTGAGAGCACTTCGCATGCTCAGGGCGATTAAGGAGGTATAGGACAGTGGATAAAATCAGAATAAACAATCTTGAAGTTTTTGCCAATCACGGAGTTTTTCCTGAGGAGAATTCACTCGGACAGAAGTTTATTATCTCCGCTGTTTTGCATGTTGATACACATAAGGCCGGTCTTACGGATGATTTGACACAATCCGTACATTACGGAGAGGTTTGTAATCTAATCAGTAAGATTACAAGGGAGAATACTTTTAAGCTTATAGAGCGCCTTGCGGAGGTTATAGCGGAAGAGGTGTTGTTTACATATGACAGAATTAACGAGATAGAGATTGAAGTTAAAAAACCGTGGGCACCGATTGCGCAGACGCTTGATTATGTGTCTGTTACGGTTAGCAGAAAGTGGCATACGGCATATATAGGACTTGGTTCCAATATGGGTGATAAAGAGAGTTATTTAAAGTTTGCGTGCGACAGAATTGCACAGAACTCAAAATGCAAACTTATAAAAACTTCTGATTTCATAGTAACGGAACCTGTGGGCGGTGTTGAGCAGGATGATTTCCTAAATGGGGCAGTATGTGTCAAGACATTGTATACACCTGAGGAATTACTTGATTTTACGGCAAGTATAGAAGCAGAAGCAAAAAGGGAGAGAATCGTTCACTGGGGACCGAGAACACTTGATCTTGACATACTTTTTTATGATGACATTATTATGCATACTGACAGGCTTATCATTCCGCATAAGGAACTTCACAAGCGTTTATTTGTGCTTGAACCAATGGCGGATATTGCACCGTATTTTTGTCATCCGGTATACGGACAAACCATGTCGGATATGTATGAAGAGTTGAAAAAGAGGGATTAGATTTTAGGGAGGAATTATAATGGCAACAGCTAATATTTTAGTAGTAGATGATGAGAAAGAAATTGCGGAGCTTGTGGAGCTTTATCTTGTAAGTGACGGCTATCAGGTGCATAAGGCATTTACGGCGGCACAGGGTTTTGAGATACTTGAGAAAGAAGATATCGATTTGGTGCTTCTTGATATTATGATGCCGGGGATGGATGGTCTTGAGATGTGTAGTAAAATACGAGAGACTAATAATATACCGATTATCATGGTAAGCGCCAAGTCAGGAGATTTGGACAAGATAAGAGGTTTAAGTACGGGTGCAGACGATTATGTAACCAAGC
Organism: Lachnospiraceae bacterium; assembly: GCA_045593945.1. Lineage (GTDB taxonomy): Bacteria > Bacillota > Clostridia > Lachnospirales > Lachnospiraceae > SIG300. Next base: position 6,457 of record JAZNXQ010000289.1, read on the forward strand.
CTTTTAACCCGCTTGAACTTGCGGCTCGCGTTAAGTCGCAACTCAGAAGATATACACTTCTTAACCCGGGTACACAGACAGCAGCGGTACAGGAAAAGTCCGGCTATGATATATCTCTTAAAGGACTTGAAATCAGCAAGGAAGACCACCAGGTTATAGTGTATGGTGAGGATATTAAGCTTACACCGATAGAGTTTGATATTTTATATTTGCTTGCATCCAATCCGGGCAAGGTTTTCAGCACGGAAGATATTTTTGAGAATGTCTGGAAGGAAGAAGCTTTTGAGGCTAACAATACGGTTATGGTTCATATCAGACGTCTCAGAGGTAAGATTAAGGATGACGGCAGAAGTGACAGCGAGAAGATAATTACCACAGTATGGGGAGTAGGATATAAGATTGAAAAATAAATCGACCAAAAGTATACGAAACAGAATAATACTATATATTGCCCTTAGTCTGGCAGCTGTTTTTGTTGTGGAAATGTTTATATACTACAATCTGAAACTTGTCTTGGAATATAAGGCAGAGGTTGAATATATAAATACCGGATATCAGGGGACAGTATCTATATCCAATGTACAACTTCTTGTAATGGTGCTTGTCGGAATTGTTGTTTTTATTATTTCGTTTATGCTTCTTATGGAGAACATTATAAGGTATCTTAATGATATGACCAAAAGCGTAAGACGTATAGCGGCCGGAGATTTGAACGAGGTTGTTAAGGTGCAGGGCGATGATGAGCTTGCATATATAGCGGCAAGTCTTAATGATATGACGGATAAGCTTCTTGACCTTATGGAGAAGGAGCGAGATTCTGAGCGTTCCAAGAATGAGCTTATTACAAATGTTGCTCATGACCTCAGGACTCCTCTTACTTCTATCATAGGTTATATGGGTTATCTTACCATGAAGAAGGATTTGGACGAGGAGACAAAAGAGAATTATATTCAGATGGTATATGCTAAAGCAAAGCGTCTGGAGAAGTTAATAGAGGATTTGTTTAGTTTTACAAAGCTTAATTACGGTAAGATTGCAATGCGCGTAGAAAAGGTTGATATTGTTATGCTTATCAATCAGCTTCTGGATGATTTTTATCCCAGCTTTACGCAGAATGATTTGGAATACGAGCTTGTATGTAAGAAAAATTCCATTATGATTAATGCGGACGGTAATCTTCTTGCCAGACTTTTTGACAATCTTATCAATAATGCAATTAAGTACGGCAAAGAAGGTAAGTATATTAGGGTGTTTATTAATGATGCAGAAGATCATGTTGTAGTTTCTGTTGTTAATTACGGATATATTATTCCGAAAGAAGATATAAAGAATCTGTTTAATAAGTTTTACCGTGTTGAACAGTCACGTTCCACCAATACAGGCGGTACGGGGCTTGGTCTTGCCATTGTTAAAAATATTGTTGATATGCACAAGGGTACTATTGAAGTACACAGTGATTTGGACGGAACAGAGTTTGAAGTGAAACTTCTTAAGGATTTTGATGTTGATGAAGAGGTTTTTGGCGCTTAAGTAAAAGGAGGCCGTTATGAAAATAGGCGGGAAATTTTTGGCGGTATGTCTGCTTATAATTACGGGATTTGTGTTTTTGGGTACAAGGTGCCAGGTAAAGGCATATACTTATTATGAGATAAATGCAGAACTCGGATATGATAATCAGGTCAAATACGGAAGATATATACCTATTAGGATAGATATTTTTTCGCAGGAGAATTTTACGGGAACAATATCTGTACAGAGAGTGGCTTCTGACGGAAGTACTCAGATAAGCACTTATCCTGTAGAAATTCCGGGACCGGGTAATCGAACGATAGAGATGCAACTTCCGTTTTTTGACAGAAATAAAGAGTTTGTTTTTGTGTTAAAAAATTCTGCAGGTGAAGAAGTAAAGCGAAAAAGAGAAAGTGTTGAAGTTTTAAACAGCGATTATACGGAGCTGTTTATTGGTGTTGTTGATGACGGCGGTGTGGGTAAGAAGCTCTTTAATGAGAAAAATATAGGTGAATATTCCAATACGGATTTTCCGTATGTTTTAACGCGTGCACTTACATTAAAGCCCGAACAGATAAAAGGAGATTTTGAATATACCCTTGATTGTCTTGATATTATTGTTGTAACCGACAGCTCCATGAAACTGTTAAGTGATGAGAATATAGAATGTCTTCTTGGCTGGGTTGCAGCAGGCAATACTTTAATAATGGAGCATGGTGCTAATTTTAATTTGGCTTTTGATGAGATATATAAAGAAGCTTTTGACAGTAAGCTTTCAAGTGATGAGCTTTTAAGACCTGGTCTTTGGGTATTCGGTATAGATTATGAAGCTGGTCAGATAGGTTTTTTTACTTCTTTTATTGAAGGCAGCAGTTTTTTGTCGTTTGCGGTCACAAATCCGGAACTTGTCGGAATGATTTTCAGAAGAAATTGTTCACCGGAAAGAATTAATAATATTATAAAAGAAGATATGTATTATTTGGGCAAGGATGATTCATATTCAGTCAGGTATATGCTTAATACGGCAATAGGTAAGGAAGCACCGGATATTAAGCAATATATTTTGGTTGTTTCGGTATATATTTTGCTTGTGGGACCGGTACTGTTTTTGATGCTCAGAAAAAAAGACCGATCACGTTTTATTTTCCCGTTAGTTCTTATTTTAGCCTGTGTGTTTTCTTTTGTAATAAATAAAATGGGAGAAAATACGCGATTTACTGATATGTTTTTGCAGTATGCGAGTATTGTTGATATAGGTGAATCGGATGTTAATGAAACTACGTATATTTGTGCTAACGTGCCTTATAAAGATACTTACTACATGAAGGTATCTGATGAATACAGAGTGCTTCAGCTTACCGAGTTGCGGGAGTTAGAGTCTGAAGAGATAGTAGCATCAGACAGTGAGGAACAAATAGAACTGGTATATTCGGAAGATGATATAAAGCTTATACTTGAAAATAATGTACCATTTTCGAGGTCTTATCTTGAGGCAAGCCGCAGACATGATGAGATTGGAAATTGGGAGCTTGTTGAGGATATAACATATTATGATGGTGTGTTTACGGGCTCTGTAACTAATAAGAGTAATAAAAATTATGAGCATGTTGTTGTGATTGCATATGGTAAGATAATGTTACTTGGCGATTTGAAAGCGGGAGAAAGTATTGATGTATATGATGCCGATGTTGTGACATTACCGTACTATTCAAGCGATGCAGCCAACAGAATTATGGGAATTGACAAATTATCTGAAGAACAAAGTGAGGCTGAAGATGATTTGTATAAGACTCTCAACGGAAAAGCCGGTATTGTAGAGTATGTAATCAACAGATATTTTAATACAAAGAGTACAAGCCCGGTGTTAATTGGTTTTACCGATGACCGGGAAGATACATTTCGTTTTGATGACAGATACGAAGCATTTGGTTTTACGATGATTTATAAAGATATTAATATAAATACATCTATAGGTAATTTGAACTTT
>JAZNXQ010000290.1:0-2059 GCA_045593945.1 Lachnospiraceae bacterium
TATCCGAAGCTTTTTAAAGCTGCAGAATAAAAAAAGGAGCTACTGCTCCTTTTTTTTATATTTCTCTGCCCTTCTAAGCAAATTCTCCCTCTCATTCTCCGCAGGGTCATCAAGCACTATGTCAAGCAGATACTCTAACAACTCCCCGATTCCCTGCCCCTTGGCAAGACCTGCTTTGATAATATCGTTACCGCCGACCGCAAGCTGTTTTAGAGATACGCAGTCTCCGTCTTCCATGATACTTTTATAAAACTTCTCTATCTCAGAAAGAATTGCTAACTTTTGGTCTTTCTCTTCCGCGGTCAAAAACTCTGACACTTTTTCTGTACCTGAACTAATCTGCTCATCCTCCGGCATGCTATCATAAAACGCCTGCTTTGCCTCCAAAAGAAGTTCGAATATATCCTCACCAATCTTATTCACTGCATGACGCACGGACGCCTTATCGGGCGCAATCTCCGTTCTCAACCACTTAGCAAGCCTGCTGACATAATTAATCGTAAAATTGTCGAATTTAAGGCCTCTAAGGATTTCCTTCGCTCTATCTGCGGTACTCTCCTCCTGAAGGAGCGCGGTCCATCTAAGCACCTTATCATCGCGCACCGCAAGAAGCATCTTAAGTGTATGCTCATTTATGATAATTCTGTCTTCAAAAATATTCTCATTTAAAGACAGGCTATCCAGCTCTTTTACATAATCGGGATGCGGTGACACCACAAGCTTACTAAGCTCACTTTGGATTCGCTCCCGGCTTATTTTCTTAAGAGTGGGGGCAAGCTCCTTCGCAGCCTCCCTTGTCTCCTCTTCTATCTCAAAACCGAGCTGTGCCGAAAAACGCACTGCTCTAAGAATACGCAAGGCATCCTCTGTAAAACGTTCCTTCGCAACGCCGACACAACGGATTATTTTATTATCCAAATCCTCAATTCCGCCAAACTCATCAACAATACCAGACTTCGGATTGTACGCCATAGCGTTAATTGTAAAATCACGGCGTTTGAGATCCTCCGTCAGATTGGTCGTGAATGTGACCTCCTTCGGATGACGGCTGTCCTCGTACTCACCATCGATTCTGTAGGTCGTAACCTCGAAGCCTTCCTTATCGAGCATTACCGTCACAGTTCCGTGCTGAATACCCGTATCTATCGTTCTTTTAAAAATGCGCTTCACATCCATCGGTGAAGCCGATGTCGTAACATCCCAGTCCTGCGGATTCCTGCCAAGAATTGTGTCTCGTACGCAACCACCGACCGCAAATGCCTCAAAACCGTTATTCGTAAGTTCTTCAATTATATATTCTACTTTCTTTGGTATTTCCACAATTCTTCACCTCTTCCCTGTATATGCATGCAGCCCTTACAAACTCCGCAAACAGCCTGATATAGCGTTTGCTCTCTCCACCTGCCATAAGTCTCTCAGGGTGCCACTGCACGCCTATTGCAAATCTGTTCTCGGTACTTTCCATTGCCTCGATTACACCGTCCGGCGACGTCGCAACTATCTTATATCCCGCAGGTGCAACACGCACCGCCTGATGATGCAGACTGTTCACCCACAAAGTTTTCTGACCGATAATTCTCCCAAGTCTGCTTGCGCTGTCCACTATTACCGGATGTGACAAACTGTCTACCGGTGCATGCTGTGAATGTCGGATTCTTATTGCCCTGGGCATCATTTTATCAATGTCCTGATAAATGCTTCCTCCACCCGCCACAGCCATAAGCTGGATTCCGCGACAGATCCCTAATATCGGCATTTTCCTTTGCTCTGCCTTGCGAAACAAAGCAATCTCAAATCTGTCCCTCTCCGGCGTAAGCTCATACGGCATTTCATAGCCTTCCATCAAAAACTCCCCGAAATACGCCGGCAATATATCCGTACCGCCGCTGAACAAAATACCGTCCACTGCCTCAAGATAATCCTCACAAACATTACCGGCGACAGTCATCACAGGCAACATAACCGGTATTCCCCCGCCAAGCCTGACTGCCTCCATATACGCACGGTTAGTCAGACATTCTCTTTCGTTCATGCTTGTAGTAATTCCGATTACGGGAGC
>JAZNXQ010000291.1:0-1641 GCA_045593945.1 Lachnospiraceae bacterium
CGTATTTTTGAGATTATTGATGCGGTGCCGGAGATTTTGGAGAGTGACGAGCCAATAAGACCCGAGTACATAAAAGGTGAAATTGAACTTAAAAATGTTACATTTGGTTATGAGGCTAATAAGCCCGTGCTCGAAAACATAAGCTTTCATGTAAATGCCGGCGAAGTGCTCGGCATTGTCGGAAGGTCAGGCGCCGGTAAATCAACACTTGTTAACCTTATATCACGTCTTTACGAGCCTCAGGAAGGGAGCATTTTAATTGACGGAATAGATATAAAGGATATGGGTTTTGAGGAACTTAGAAGAAGTGTTGCGATGGTGTCGCAGGAGACATACATATTTATGGGCACGGTTGCCGAAAACATTGCATATGCAAAGCCGGATGCGTCGTATGAGGAAATCGTTGCGGCCGCGGTACGTGCGAGTGCACATGATTTTATATGTAAAATGCCGGACGGCTACGACACGATGCTCGGTTCTTCGGGAAGAACACTTTCCGGTGGTGAGCGACAACGAATATCGATTGCGAGAGCGATTCTTGCCAATCCGAGAATTCTTATCTTAGATGAGGCGACTGCGTCCGTTGATACAGAGACAGAACAGGCAATCCAGGCTTCGCTTGAGGAGCTTGTAAAGGGTAGAACAACACTTTCGATTGCACACAGACTTTCAACTCTTAACAATGCGGATTACCTGCTTGTAATTGACGACGGTAAAATCGCCGAGCAGGGAACTCATCGTGAACTTATTGAGAAAAAGGGTATTTTCCACAAGCTCATGCAGCTGCAGACAAAGGCACTTGCGATGCGTGGAATAGAATAGGGGGAGTAAATTATTATGCAAAACATTTTTTGGGGATTTTTATTTGTGATGTTGGATTTTAATCTTGACATAGGAACTTCAACGATTGGATTGATACCTGACTTTATCGGTTTCTGGTTTTTGAATAAGGGTATGAGCGAATTAAGTGCTGAGAGTGATATTTTCAGTAGAAAAAGCGGGCTGGCATTAATCCTTATGGCTTGTTCCATGGTTATATATTTAATTGATTTGTTGGGGCTTTCATTGGGGTTGTTTGGAATTGTTATAGGAATCGCAATGACAATTGCAAAGCTCTATTTGGAATATCAGGTTCTTATGGGAATGTTTGAACTTGAGGAATATAACAATACTCATATGGGAGCAGATGATTGTAAGACAAGATGGATATTTGCAATGGTTATGATTTTGTTGAATTTTATTCTTATTTGGATTCCGCTCATAAATATAGTGTGTTTAATAATTGCGTTTATTATGGGTATTGTATTTCTGGTATCTGTTAATACATTTAAAAATAATTATCTCGAAGTTAAAAATTCACAGTACAATTAGGCAGGAGGAACGAACATGGGAAGACCGGGCAAAAGACCACCTTTGGAGGAATTTGACGAGGCAAAGTTTTTGGAGCAGTCCAAGGATCTGTTAGAACTTAGATATTTAAATAAAGATAACGCGGTATTCGCAAGGACTGAAGGTGGCTTTGCTTCGCTCGATTATACGGATAAAGAGGGAAAAGTGCAGCACTATGACAGAGTAGGCGTATACCGTACATTTCCGATGTCTAATCCTGATATTTTCATAAGTATCAGGGAGCCCGACGAA
>JAZNXQ010000292.1:0-16864 GCA_045593945.1 Lachnospiraceae bacterium
GCTTTTGCTTCTTCTTTATTAAGCAGAAAAACCTTATCCCTTGTATCGTTACCACCATTTGTACCTGCAAGCACATCCCCATAATTTGACAGATACGCTGTTTCGATTTTTAACTGCTCATCGTAATTAAATGCAGTCTCATAAAAGTCTTCATTTAACCATTTTCTTAAGCTGCAGTTTTCCCATGTGGTACTTTCAAGCTTATCATTATAAGGCATACAATCCAAACCATATCTGCTGATTAACACTGCCATTCCGTCATCAACATCAAGTATAAGCCACTCAATAGGTTCTTTACCATTTTCCCTGACATCATCCTGTTCATAACTGCCGAATTTAACATATTGTCCAATCTCAATATCAGCCTCTGTAATATAAAAAACATCTTCGCTTACATATGTATCTGCAACAGTAGAAGACGTTTCTTCCTCAACCACTTCCGAAGTTTCTGTTTCTTTCGCATCTTCGGTGCTTTCATCAGATACTTCTGAATTTCCCATGTCTTCAGTACTTTTGCTCGGCTCTTCGGTGGTTTCTTTGTCCTTATAATCTTCACTAATGTCTTCAGAAGTCTCATAATTCGTCTCATAGCTTCTGGGTTGTGCACACGAAACAGCACACATCATAATTAATACCACAGCAATACAACATGCAAAAAAACTTTTCATAATTTACTCCCTTTTATACAAACGAAACCATTTCAAGTTCCAAAAGCTCCGCTTCCTTTTCTCCGCTAAATTCTATTCTTAAATCGCAATACTTCTCAGCAAATGTAAACTCTCCTATTGCCTTATCACTTCCTACCTTCAACTCAACCACGCACACCTTCGTACCGTCAGCATAAACTGTAGCCTTACAGTCCGAAAAAACCTTACCCTTTAAGACAATCTTCCACTCTTTCTTCGCAGAAAAATCCAGATAACGATAACTAATCGCTGCTCCGTCTTTTGCATTCACAAGAGGGAAAATATCGCCTTTTTCTGTAAAGTATGCTCCACCTTCTACACAGTAAGCATTCGTAGGCGAAAAACTCTTCGGAAGAGCAATTGTATCAAGTACACCACTTGTTGTCATCTTAGCCTCTTTGATAAATCCACCGACTTCATCCACCTCTATCTTCTCAAGGCGTGCTCTTCTTGTATACTTACAGTTATTGGACGAGCCATGATAAAACACAAACCACTCATCCTTTATCTTCACAATTGAGCCATGATTATTCCATGAAGACGGATCAATTCCGTAATTATTGATAATTGTTCCTCTTCTCTCGTAAGGACCATATAACTCTTTGCTCACGGCATAATCAAGCTTTGTCGGATGACCACCTCGATTAGGATATTCATCCACATACTCGCTCGCATAAACAATGCAAAACCAGTCTCCGATTTTACGAAGAGATGAGCCTTCGTGAAAGCCCTCCTTGCCTTCTTCTCTGCTGATAAGTGCTTCCACGTAAGTAGTCGCATCAAGTGAACACATATCATCATTAAGCTTTGCCATGTGGCAGTTACCCTGTCCCCATGTATAATAATAATCCTCTCCGACCTTTAATACACTCGGATCGATTCCTTTAATGTTTTCTCCTGCCATCGTAATCTGTCTTGGATTAAGAAATGGCCCGTGCGGATAATCACTTTCGGCAACACCCTCCGTTCCGTCAGACTGGCAAAAATACAAATAATACTTGCTGTCACGCTCTACAACATCAGGCGCCCACAAAAGTCCGTCAGACCACGGAATCGTAGCCTCAATACCTTCACTAAGATAATCATTACGCGAAGCAAGCACCGGACCGTGGTCAGTCCACTCCTCAAGATTATCCACAGATGCCGAATACACATGATATTTGTAACAGCAATATTCTCCTCCAAAAAGGTCCTTTGAGCCATACAGATATACTCTATCCCCGAACACCTTCGGCTCACCGTCCGGAATATATGTACCTAAAGGTAAAAAAGGATTCATTTTTATTCCTCCGAAATTCTTTTAAGTTTCCATTTACCGGAATAATATCTTGTAACCGGTATTATACAACCGCAACCCCACGACAGCGGTGTCGCAAGCCAGATTCCCGTAGTGCCGAGCGGTCCGACAAGCAGATATGCAAACAAAATTCTCGCTCCCAGCTCTGCAAGCCCCGCAACCATACAAATCTGTACGTCTCCAGCACCTCTAATGATATTCTGATAGCTTTGCATTATTCCGGCAATAACATATGCTACGCCAATAATCGACAAGTAAACTTCACCAATCGCAATAGCTTCCCCTGCTTTTTCAGGATCAAGGAAAAGCGTAAGTAAAAATGATTTTGTCAACAAAACAATAATCGCAATAGCGACACATGCACTAAGCATAACTGCAAGTGTCTGCCTGAGTGCAGTCTTTATCCTGTCATAATCACCGATACCCACATTCTGTCCCGCAAACACCGAAAGAGCCGTACTAATCGATATTACAACCTGAATTGCAATAGTATCAATCTTGGTTGATGCTGTATACGCCGCAATAGTTGCAGGTCCCGCCGCATTAACAAGTCTCTGTACGCTCATTCCGCCAAGCGAAATCATGCATGACTGAAAAGCCGACGGTATGCCTGTTTTTACAATCAAACCAATAATATGCATATCCGGTTTCCAATCAATGTCTGTAAGATACAACTCTTCCCTATGTCTTACAAGACGTACAAAACATATAACTGCCGAAACAATCTGAGCAATAATCGTGGCATATGCCACTCCGCATACACCCATATCAAAAACAATTACAAACAAAAGATCAAGACCAATATTAAGTACAGATGCAATACTAAGTGCATACAAAGGTGTTTTGGAATCGCCGACACTTCTAAGAATCGATGCCAATGCGTTAAATGCCGTCATGCCAAATATAAATTTAAACATTATACTCATATAACTTTTGGCATCAGCACGCACATTATTCTCTACTGGAACATCAAGAAGCTCGAGGAACCAGTCAAGTCCCAAATTACCAATAAGCATTGCCACTGCAGTAAGAACCACAACTATGTAAAAAAGCGCAACAACCGTTTTCTTAAGCTTATCATACTGCCTGCTTCCGAAATACTGGGAAATAATTATCCCTGCTCCGCCACTTAAGCCTACCGCAAATGCAACGAGAAAAAAAAGCATACTTCCTGTACTTCCGACTGCCGCAAGAGCATTATCTCCGACATATCGTCCGACTACCGCAGCGTCCACAAGATTATAAATCTGCTGAAATATATTACCGATAAGCATTGGTACCGCAAAGCTCATAATAAGCTTAATCGGGTTGCCCTCGGTCATATCCTTAACCATGTCTTACCTCCTAAAGATCAACCGGTTCTTCCACATCCGTGATCTTACCAATCATAGCTTCATACAAATCAAGACCATAACTTGTATGCCCGGGTTCTCTCGGGACCATCTTATATGTTCTCATACCGTTATTTTTACGTTCCGCACTAAGGAACAGCGTATAATCAAGTTGCTGTGCAAATACACTTCTTGTAAATTCGTAAAGATGCGTAACTATAAGCACGGAACACCCCAGCTCTGCAAGAGCCTTAACAATTCCGCTCATAATAATTGCGCCCTCTTTTTCGGTTGTACTTGCAAATGACTCATTAAGAAGCAACAAGGAATTTGGACTAACCTCATTGATTATACCGTTCATTCGCTTAAGTTCTTCCTCAAGACGTCCGGAATTCATGGAACTGTCTTCTCTTCTCGTGAAGTGTGTAAAAATGTTATCGTAAATTCTGCCGACATATGTCTCCGCCGGAACCATCATTCCACACTGAAAAAGTACCTGCGCAACACCGATACTTCTAAGGAATGTAGACTTACCGCCCTGGTTTGCACCTGTTACAAACAAAAGTCTCTTATCTCCCATTCTAAGGCCATTAACTATCGGCTTTTTCTGAATATAGATTGCATAAGTAAGTTCATACAAACCAATATATGTTCCGTTGCCTTCTTCCGCTACATCCGGAAAGCACAATGGAAGACCTATTTCATCGAGACGCTTATAGAAATTACCACATGCCGCATAAAATGCCATCTGGAGCTTTAACTGCTCAAAGAACTGTTCAAGTTCCTTAATAAAGTCTTCGTATACTCTGAGAATATGCGCTATCGCAACTTTCTCTATCTCCTTGGCCTCAAGTCTGTCCTCATCTTCCTCAAGCGCAAAAGCATTCTGTGTAAACATAAGGTTAACTTTCTCAACAACCGACATTGTCTTAGCCGCCTTACGTCTTCTTCGTCTTACAACATCATTGACAATAAGATTTTCCATCTTCATTCCGGCACCGCAGGTTCCGCTCACTGTAAGCTTACCGCCTGCTGTCCAAAAATCAAGACTGTTAAGCTCTGCAAGAATCTTCTCCATTCTATCGTCACTGTATTCTTCTTTAAATCTCTCATAAAAAGATACCATCGCCTCAGAAGAGAAATTTGGACGGTACTCACCAAGATAATATGAAAGTTTACCAAGCTGTTTTACCAGAAAATCCATGAAGTTCAGCAGTTCTGTCACCATAGATGCCGCCGCCATATCACCTTTTCTGCGCTCATAGCCATCATTATATTCATTAATGCTCTTTACGGCAATTCTGGCTATTTCATATATCTGCATGAATTCATCACGACATTTAAGTGCATCCTTCATCATGCCCTGTCTGTATTCTATATCTGTCTTTGTAAGCAGAGGCTTCATCATTACCTTGCTTGCAACCTGATAAAAATACTCATCTTCTCTTGACATGGTTTTATAAATTATGTGAAAATTAAGGTCTTTTACCAGGTCTTCTTTTTTGGCATAACTGTTTTTTAAATCAAATTCCCTGTCGGGATATAAAAGCCATACTCTCATCTTGACAGTCTCTCCTTAATCTCTTCATAATTCAAACGATACTTATCAACAAGCGTACTTGCGTGACCTATACCTTCTGCAGGCTTACGCTCTATCTTATAGGTTCTTGTCTTACCATCGTCCGCAATTCCCGCCACAAGACTTGCAATCTGCTCAGTCTCCTTTGCAAGTTCCTGAATATGGGTAACATAAATACCGTAATAATCATCCTCAATAAAATGTTTGATAACATGACTTCCCATCACATATGCATCATACGAAGCAGCTGTTGTAAAAAGCTCATTAAGAACAATAAAGCATCGTTCATGCTCGCTTTCCATCATCGGTTTAAGACGCTTAAGCTCTTCTTTAAGTTTACCTGCACCAGTATCAAGACTCTCTTCAACTTCAAAGTGCGTCATGATATCGTTAAAAATCGGAACCGTGACCTTACCTGCAGGCACTTCAAGTCCAAGCATTGAAAAATAAACAATCTGTCCGATACCTCGCGCAAGTGTGGTCTTACCTCCCTGATTAGGTCCCGTAATAACAAGAAATCTCTCTTTCTCCCTGTAATCAAGTGAATTGGGAACTACTGATTTACCTTCATATGCATTCTTACATGCAAGTGCCAAATCATACGCATCACTGACTACAAACGTCTCCGCACCTGCATCACTTATTGTCGGAACACAGAACTTAAAATCATATTTCTCAAGCTTTCTTCTGAAAAGTACAAAAGAAATATAAAACTGCATCTCATCTTCAAGCTTAACAAGTACTTCATCAAGAAAATTATTATATCTGTTGCTAAAATCATCAAGTTCTTTAAAGACCTCCGGATGTTCCTTCATAAGAACCTGTATAATCTTATCTTCAACTCTCGCAATACGAAGTGCTCCCCCAAGCGGTGACGAAAAATTCCTGCTTAAATTAGTCTTCCTCTTGCTTTCGTCATATAAAAGTTCATCTATCTTATCAATATAGCTAATTTCATTTTTCTTAGGTGCAATCTTTATGGAATGACGTTCAAACTCAATCTCAAACTCAAGCGATAACATCTTATCTGCAAGACTCTTAGTTTTTTCCGTAAATTCAATAAATGCCGCATCATTAACCTTGGCAGTAAGATACTCTTGAAGAGCTTTCATTCCTCTTGAAACAAGCTCGCACTCCTTAAGGCTCTTCTCAAGCTCTACAACCGCAAGAATATACATATACGCCGCATCTATCTTCCAACGCTTTGACTGAACGGGATGTTCTGCCTTCTCGGAATATGTACGATAAGTTCTGGCTCTTAAAAGACCGTAAGAAAACTCATGGGCAGCCTCAAAAACCTTCTCATTATAAAAATCCTTAAGTACTTCCTGTCGGTAATAAATATCTGCCTTATTATCTACCAAAGTGTAATAATATTTCTTCAAATCATATTCAGGGCATGTGTTTCTTATCGTGTCCACAATCTGCACCAAATTTAAATCATTAAAATAAAGCGGTGTTCCCAAAAAATCCGTCTCGCTTTGCTTTAACTTAAAACCGTTTTCGCCTAGTATACTTATAAAACTCATTTTCCCTCCAAAATATTTGCTTTTTTGTATATTTTCCCGACATAACAAAATGCCTGAAAAAAGCACCATACTATTTAAAATTATAGTATTTTAAGCACTTGTTTTCAAGCATTTAACACTCGTCATATTACACAAAAATTACGTTTTTTTACTATGCAGTTTTCTTCTTAAACATATCAGCCGGAAGTTGTGCAAGTATAATCGCCACAAACATAAGCACGCAACCAATACCTTCTGCAAGCGACAATGTCTCTTTAAGGATTGCCCAGCCTGCAAGCACTGAAAATACTGACTCAAAGGACATAAGAAGCGATGCTATAGTCGGATTGAAATCCTTCTGTCCCACTACCTGAAGAGTATATGCAACACCGGAGGACAGTACACCTGTATAAAGAATCGGAAGCCATGCACTTAAGATTGCCTGTATCTGAGGATTCTCAAATATAAACATAAATACGCCGGACACAAGACCACTCACTGCAAACTGAATACAAGACAGTTTTACACCATCAGCATCTTTAACAAAATGGTCAACGCACAAAATATGCAAAGTAAAAAGTATTGCACATGCAAATACAAGAAGTTCTCCCGTTCCGATACTTAAATCGTCTTTATTGATACACAAAAGTCCAAGTCCGATTACTGCAATAACAACACTTATCCATACAACAAACGATGCCTTTTTCTTAAGAAAAATACTGAACACCGGCACAAGCACAATATAAAACGCAGTAATAAATCCGGCCTTACCCGCTGTTGTATATTTAAGTCCTATCTGCTGAAGATTGGTTGCCGCACAAAGTACCAAGCCACATACCGCACCACCAACCCAGGGCATCTTATTCTTCTTTGTACCCTGAAGTTCATCAAGCGTCACCGTACCTGCCGTAGGCGTCTCCTGTTTATTCTTCCTGTCCATGATATAAATCACGGGAAGTAATGTAAGTGCACCGATTAAAAACCTTACACAGTTAATTGTAAAAGCATCTACAACTTTTATCGCTTCGCTTTGTGCCACAAATGCAACGCCCCAGATAAATGCTGCCAAAAGAAGCATTCCTGACTTCTGAAGCTGTTTTTTTCTGCTAATCATTATCCTATACCTTTCAAAAGGTGCTTTGCAAAACCGTGCTTAAAACCGGCTCTGCAAAACACCTTCTATAAACTTTTATAATACCTTAGCAAGAAAGCTCTTAAGACGGTCACTCTTCGGATTATCAAAAATCTCTGAAGGATTACCCTCTTCTACAATCTTGCCGCCATCCATAAATATTACACGACTTGCTACTTCTCTTGCAAAGCCCATCTCATGCGTTACCACAATCATTGTCATGCCTTCTCTTGCAAGGTCCTTCATAACCTCCAAAACCTCTCCAACCATCTCCGGGTCAAGTGCCGAAGTAGGTTCATCAAAAAGCATTACCTCAGGGTTCATGCAAAGTGCTCTTACAATCGCAATACGCTGTTTCTGGCCACCTGACAACTGACTGGGATATGAATTAGCCCTGTCGGCAAGTCCTACTCTCTCAAGAAGCTCCATTGCTGTCTTCTCAGCCGCTTCTTTTGTCTTACCAAGAAGCTTGATTGGTGCAAGCGTCATATTTTTAAGAATTGTCATGTTCGGGAACAGATTAAAATGCTGAAATACCATTCCCATCTTCTGACGATGTTTATTAATATCATTCTTACGGTCGGTAATATCCGTACCCTCAAACACAATCTCTCCACCCGTAGGATTCTCAAGAAGATTGAGTGAACGAAGAAATGTTGATTTACCGCTTCCCGAAGGACCGATAACAACAACCACTTCTCCTCTGTTAATATCTACAGACACTCCATCAAGAGCTTTGATTGCGCCGCCTTTAAAGTACATCTGCAAATCATTGACACTGATTAAAACATTATCTTTCACTTTGACGAAGTCTCCTTTCTAACTTGCGAAGCAGGAATGTAAAGAACATTACCATCGCCAAGTAAATTAATGCAACTGCCATAAGAGGCATGAACGCACTGTATGTTCTACCTCTGATGATATCGCCCGCCTTAGTCAAGTCTTTAAGTGCTACATAACCGCCGACAGACGTTTCCTTAAGAAGCACGATAAACTCATTAACGAGTGTCGGAAGCACGTTCTTGATAACCTGCGGAATAATTATATACATCATAGTCTGTACATAGTTAAAACCAAGTGAACGTCCTGCTTCAAACTGTCCTTCATCGATAGACATAATACCGCCTCTGAAAATCTCGGCAACATATGCACCTGAATTAATACCGAAAGCAATTACCGCAACAAACACACTGTTAGTTGAAGATGCAAAAATAATAAAATATGCAATTAACAACTGTACAACAACAGGTGTTCCTCTTATTACCGTAAGATACACGCGACAAATCATATCGAGAATCGCAAAAATATAGTATGCAAATCCTTTACGCATAGTACTCTTATTCTTGTCAAATGAAGAGCGGATCATTGCAACCACAACACCGATTAAAACACCAATAACAAGGGCAAAGAAAGTAACCTCAAGAGTTACACCAAGTCCTTTAAGAAGTGATTTCCAACGATTGTCCTCAATAAAGTTCAATATAAAATCTGCTTTAAAATCTGCAAACCATTCAGCCAAAACAATTCTCTCCTTTGCCGGTTTTCCGTCAAACTCAATTAATAAATAATATTAGTTTGTTCCGATGTACTTATTGATGATTTCATCAATCTTGCCGTTCTTCTGGAACTTATCAATTGCTGCATTAATCTTGTTAAGCAAATCTTCGTTCTCTTTTGCAACGCAGATAGCATAATCCTCTATTGCGTACTCTGTCTCAAGAATTTTAAGTCCTGTGTTAGCTGCAACGAATGCCTTAGCCGGCTCATTGTCGATGATTACACAGTCAACCTTACCTGTTACAAGTGCCTGAACAGCATCTGCACCCTTGTTGTAACGTAACATTGCATCCTCGCCGAACTCGTCTGTTGCGAAGATATCACCTGTTGTATCCTGCTGAACACCAATCTTTAAATCAGCCTTAGCTGACAATGCATCAAGTGATGTAATCTCTGAACCTTCTTTAACGATAACTACCTGAATACCTGTAGCATATGTAGTTGAGAAGTTAACGCTTTTAAGACGATCTTCTGTAACTGTCATACCTGCCATACCGAAATCAAACTTACCTGTCTCAACACCTGCAACGATTGAACCAAACTCGATACTCTCAATCTTAAGCTTCATACCGAGTTCGTCAGCAATAAGTGCTGCGATTTCAGCGTCGATACCAACAATCTTCTCGCCTTCCCAATACTCATAGGGAGGGAACTCTGCATTAGTAGCCATTGTAAGTACATTCTCTTCTTTTCCGCCACATCCTACAAAACCTGTCATCATGGCAAGAGCCATAACAACTGCAAGTCCTAATGATACTATCTTTTTCATAATAATCTCTCTTCTTTCTATAATTCTTAATATTTATATTCGAGAAAGCCTGCGCTTCCTTAAATATCTTCCTGTGCATACTCCGAATCAAGTGCCTTGCTAAGGAAAGCCTTAAGTGCCTCACTCTTCGGATTCTCGAATACTTCCTCAGGTGTGCCCATCTCTTCGATTACACCATTAGCCATGAAGATAACCCTGTCGGAAACATTCTTTGCAAATTCCATCTCATGTGTTACTACAATCATCGTACGGTCACTTGACTTAAGTCCTCTGATTACATTAAGTACTTCGCCCGTAAGTTCAGGATCAAGTGCCGAGGTCGGCTCATCAAAGCACAAAATATCAGGCGTCATTGCAAGTGCTCTCGCAATCGCAACACGCTGCTGCTGTCCGCCCGACAACTCGCACGGATAAGCATTTGCTTTTTCTTCAAGACCAACTCTCTTAAGAAGCTCAAGTGCATTATTATCAATCTCTGCCTCCGCTGCCTTAAGCTCACTGTGATATACACTGCGATTCATGGTCTTCTTAAGTGCTTTGAACTTCTCCTTGCTGGCAAGCTTGGCGGCCAATGTTATATTGCCGATAACAGTATACTGTGGGAACAGATTAAACGATTGGAATACAAGTCCGAAATGAAGTCTGTTCTTTCTTATCGCAACTTCGCTAGTCTTTTCCTTTGAAAAAGCATCAAAAATAACTTTGCCGTCAACGATTATTTCACCTTCGTCTGGTCTCTCTAAGAAATTAAGGCAACGAAGCAATGTCGTCTTACCGCTTCCCGAAGAACCGATGATAGCAAGAACTTCACCCTTTTCCAAGGTAAAATCAATTCCCTTAAGTACCTGTACTTCACCAAAATTTTTATGTATGTTCTTAACTTCTAATATTGCCATACGTCAACTCCTAAACCGGCTGAGTCTCTTCTCAAGATAACCAAAGAATATTGTCAAAAGTGTATTAAACACAAGGTAGAATACACCCGTGTAGAACAACGGCCAAATAATAAACTTAAGCGTAAGAATCTCGTTCGCACAGAACAAAATCTCAACAACTGATACTGTTCTTGCAAGCGCCGTATCCTTAACAAGAGTAATTGTCTCATTGCTTATCGGAGCAAGAATATTCTTAAACACCTGCAAAAGAATTACCTTGAAAAATATCTGTGTCTTGGTCATTCCGAGAACCTGTCCGGCCTCATACTGTCCTTTAGGTATATTAATGATACCGCCTCTATATATCTCAGAAAAATAGCACGAATAATTAATTACAAAGGCAGCAAGTGCTCCGCAAAAATAAGCAAGCGGAACATTGCCTCCAAATATCGGCCATCTTGTAATCGGCGCGTTAAGCGCTATACCCGGCAAATACACAACTATCATAAGCTGTAATAAAAGCGGTGTGCCTCTGATAATATATACAAACCCTCTTGTCAACCACTTAAGCGGAGCAAATTTGCTCATCGAACCAAAGCAGAAAACAAGACCGAGCGGCAAAGACAATGCCAGCGTAAGTATAAATAATAAAAGTGTGGTCCTAAAACCTTCTAATAATTGTATAGTAACATCTAATAAGCTCATAATTAGTTATTAACAGCCTCGTTATAAAGGTCAGTTCTGTCATATTTTTCTGCAATTTTTGCAAGTCTTCCGTCTTTAATCATCTTATCAATAATATCGTTAACCTTCTCTGTCATATCGCTTCCAACGCGGAAACCGATAGCATAGAACTCATCCTCAAGATCAATTGACTCAACAATTACGAAATCTGCATAATCGCCTTCACCAACACATGCTTTTGCCATTGTATAATCGATGATGATTGCATCAAAGTTACCTGCAACAAGTCCGAGAAGAGCTGCTGCCTGTGTATCTGAGCCTGTGTAAGAAGCATTCTTGAGGTTAGCATCAGACTTAACTGCTGTCTCACCTGCAGAACCTGCCTCGGCACTGATGATTGCAGAAGCAAGACCTTCTGTTGTAGAGAACTTGCTCTCATTAGCCTTATTAATAACAACACACTGTCTGTTCTTCAAATATGTCTTTGTAAAGTCCATATCTGCTTTTCTCTCTTCTGTAACCGTAAGTCCGTTCCAGATACAGTCAATGTTCTTAGCCTTAAGCTCTGTCTCTTTAGCCTTCCAGTCAATAATCTGGAAAGAAGGATCTACACCAAGTTCCTTACAAACTTCTTCAGCGAACTCTGTATCAAAACCGATTAACTTGTTGTTCTCGTCATAGTAGTTCATCGGCTCGTAAATTGTGATACCGATAACCATCTTGCCGTTGTCTGTTATGTACTTGTAGTCGCTGTCTGTGTTGCCGCAGCCTGCAAAAATTGCCATACACATAGCTGCAACGAGTAAAATACTGATAAATTTCTTCATAATATCCACCTCTTTATTTATTTTAAAAAACAATTTTTAGTATACCATTAATTTTCTTCTTCGGCAAGAGCCTT
This sequence comes from Lachnospiraceae bacterium, assembly GCA_045593945.1. Lineage (GTDB taxonomy): Bacteria > Bacillota > Clostridia > Lachnospirales > Lachnospiraceae > SIG300. Next base: position 12,320 of record JAZNXQ010000292.1, read on the forward strand.
CTCGTGCTCTGCCTGAATATCCTCAAAGAAGGAAAGCATCGGCTTAATATCCTCTTTGTTCTTCTTAAGTCGTCTCTTAATATAGTTATTGGTAATTGCCATAACTGTTCCCGAAAGCGTAATAACACCGATTAAGTTCGGAATTGCCATAAGACCGTTAAACGTATCTGACAAGTCAATCATAAGATCTGCACTAAGACCTGTTCCAACAGCAACCATTGCAATAAATACAATTCTGTATATGATTATTGACTTTGTTCCAAAAAGGAATTCCCACGCTTTTGTTCCGTAAAAACTCCATCCAAGCACTGTAGAGTACGCAAACAATGTAACTGCGATAGCAATAAAGATACCACCAAAAATACCGAAGCTGTTAGCAAAAGCTTCTGCAGCAAGACCAAGCTTTGTCGCACCGCTAAGTGATGCACCTGTCTCTAAATCAACAATACCTGTTGTAAGGATTACAAGTGCAGTAAGTGTACATACGATAATTGTATCGAAAAACACCTCAAAGATACCCCAAAGTCCCTGTGTAACAGGCTCCTTTACGTTAGATGAGGAATGTACCATAACTGATGAACCAAGACCTGCTTCATTAGAGAATACACCTCTCTTAAAGCCCCATGTAATAGCCTGCATAATAACAAATCCGCCTGCACCGCCGGCTACTGCTTTCATATTGAATGCACCCTTAAAGATTGCGGCAAATGCCGGACCAACCATCTCAATATTCATACAAACAATTACAACTGCACCAATTATGTAAAATACAGACATAAAGGGAACAATCTTCTCGTTCGCACTTGCAATACGCTTAAGTCCGCCAATAACAACAAGTGCAACGAAAATCATTACAACAATTGCAATTATCCACTTGTCCCATGTTGTATTACCCGTAAATGATCCGAGGCTTGCAATACTCTCACGAATAGATGCAACCTGTCCCATGTTACCGATACCAAATGACGCCATAAGTGCAAAGATTGAGAATAATACCGCAAGCACTTTACCAAGAGTCTTGCAATGTTTCTTAGAACCAAGACCATCACGAAGATAATACATCGCACCGCCTGACCATTCTCCGTCTTTGTTACGTCTTCTGAAATAAATACCGAGTACATTCTCTGAGTAGTTTGTCATCATACCGAAAATTGCAGCAACCCACATCCAGAATACTGCACCGGGACCACCCATTGTAATCGCATATGCGATACCTGCGATATTACCTGTTCCGATTGTGGCTGAAAGTGCCGTACACATAGCCTGGAACTGTGATATTGAATTCTTGTCTTTACTTTTTAAAACATCACCCTTCTTAAAAACTCCTGCTACCGTTTCTTTAATCATATGACCAAAACGTGTAAACTGGAAACCTTTTGTAAGAATTGTCATGAGTACACCCGTACCCACAAGAAGTGCAAGTGCAGGAACACCCCACACCAAGTTGTTAACGGCACTGTTAACATCTGTTACTACCTGAATAAATTTGTCCATTTTTTCTTCCTTTCCGTCCTTTTGCCTGAGAGATTTCAGCCTATTAAGCTGTTGCACCTTCGGCACCGCCATCGCGGATTCTCCGGAGTGTCATCCGTATACAGTCCTCTGCGATAATCGCATCCTGAGAGTTTTACTCCTTCGGCGACATTAAAAGATTTTGTCCTTTCCTGCATACTTCACACGACACAGCACTATATCATGCTACATTATACAACCGGATTTGTCAAGAAAAACCGCCGATGCATCCATAATTATGCACCGACGGCTTTATAATTTCACTTTATTTAACAGGCTTATCAAATGCAGGGTTAAATGCATAGAAATTCTTACTGTTAAGATTATCCTGTACAATACGAAGTCCTTCGCCAAAACGCTGGAAATGAACTATTTCTCTTTCTCTTAAGAACTTAATCGGATCTGCGACCTCAGAATCTTTTACAAGTCTTAAAATATTGTCATAAGTTGTTCTTGCTTTCTGCTCAGCAGCCATGTCTTCATGCAAATCTGTAATCGGGTCACCCTTCGACTGGAAAAACGTCGATGTAAAAGGTGTTCCCCCCGCCGCCTGCGGCCACAAACCAAGCGTATGGTCAACATAGTATTTATCAAAACCTGAAGCTACTATTTCTTCGGGAGTAAGATTTCTTGTAAGCTGATGGATAATCGCACTGACAATCTCCATATGTGCCATTTCCTCCGTGCCGATATCAGTAAGCACGCCTGCAACTTCCCTGTAAGGCATTGCATAACGCTGTGATAAATATCTCTGGCTTGCTGCAAGTTCTCCGTCAGGACCGCCAAACTGTGACATTATAACCATAGCAAGTTTCGGATTAGGCGTAGTAATTTTTACAGGATACTGCAATCTTTTTTCATAACACCACATAACTTAACATCCCTCCATTTCCCACGGCCACGGGGTTTTGACCCAGTTCCATTTTCCACAGGCAACATCAACATCATTAATTTTTAAAGCTCCAAATTTTGCCGTATATTCATTATACGCTTTTTTGTATGCTCTTTTCATTACATTGTAATACTCAAGTGCACGCTCATCGCAGGGATGCGTGTCAAGATAAAGTGTTGCATCATCAAGTGCAAAACCTGTTTGATAAACTGCAAGCATTAACTGTTTTCTTTCATTCATCTTTTCCATACACTCCTTCCCAAAAACGGTAAATTAAGTTCCGGAAAAATTGTACCTTCCCCTAAAGCCTGACAAGGTTCATAAACCTGATTCCAGTCCTGCCACGGCACATACGCCATCGCAAGAGGCATATCATCAAAATACGTTCTGTCCGTATTACAGGAACATCCGGTATCATTATTACATCCGCAGGAAGCATAAGAACCTGTATTCGCATGCATTCTGTTACGATTGTTGTAAATCTGCTGTCTATTATAATTTTCCAACAAAAAACGCCCCTTTCATCATAATCAATGTCTTCATAACATATTATGATAAGTGGCGTTTCTTTGTTACTCGTCTATTTAATTATTGTTATCAATTCATTTTAAAGCGAAGATATACTCATTACTTGCTTTCTTTCAACTTGAGCAGTTCTTCATGCAGACTCTCAAGGTCATCCCTAATATTCAAATGCTGAGGACATTCTGCTTCACATGCTCCGCACTTCTGGCATACATCGGCAAGCTTCTCTGCCGGTGTCTCGTCGAAATATCTCTTAACAGCCTTGCGTTCATTACCATATTTGCCGTACTCATTCCAAATTGAAAAAGCTCTGGGAATGTCAACTCCGAACGGACACGGCATACAGTATCTGCAGCCTGTGCAACCGTTACGTGTGCGTGAATTGATTGTATCGGCAACACCCTTTATAGCAGCCTCTTCTTCATCTGTCAAAGGCTCAAACTTCTCAAAAGTCTTAAGGTTATCCATAACCTGTTCATAGGATGACATACCGCTTAAGATAACCTTAACATTATCATGGTTTGCAACCCATCTGAGAGCCCATGAAGCTGTTGAAGCCTCCGGTCTTATCTCTTTAAGCGGCGCCGTAGCATCTTCAGGAAGCATTGCAAGAACACCACCCTTAACAGGCTCCATGATTACAAGCGGTACTCCAAGCTTAACAGAAAGCTCATAACCCTTGTCTCCCGCCTGAATATCTGTATCTATATAATTATACTGAATCTGGCAGAAATCCCACTTGCGATACTTAAGAATCTCCTCAAACACCTCATAATCATCATGGAACGAAAATCCGAGATTACGTATCTTGCCTTCCGAAACAAGTCCGTCCAAGTAGTCAAGAATATTAAGTTCAAGCACCTTTTTCCATCGATTTTTATCAAGAGCGTGTATAAGATAAAAATCCACATACTCTACATCAAGCTTTGTAAGCTGTTCATTAAAAAGTCTCTTGGCATCGTCCAAAGTATTGACATCCCATATCGGCAATTTAGTTGCAAGATATAATGATTCTCTATCGTATTTCTTAAGAACCTTACCTACAAACAGCTCACTTTCACCACCATGATACGGAAATGCCGTATCAAGATAATTAACTCCGCTCTTAATGGCAATATCTATCATCTCTTCCGATAAAGTTTCATCTATTTTACCATCCTTCGTCGGAAATCTCATACATCCGAATCCGAGTAAAGATACTTTGTTTTCACCTATTTTTCTGTATTCCATAAATTGCCCTCCCTTTCGCGCCGCTCATTTTTCTTCTGCGTTGTTCATATTATACAATAGTTGCTTATTCCGCACAATCCTTACAAATTCCATAGTATACGGTTCTGCTATTATTAATCCTGAACATATGGTCCTCGTACACATGCTCAGCAATACCGTCAAGATACTTACACTCAACATGAAACAGTGTATTACATTTTTCACACTTAAAATGATAATGCGTGTTACACTCAGCATGCTCCGTAACATACTGATAACATGAACCTTTCCCTTCCGGAGCTGCGTATTTTCGGATAATGCCCTGCTCTACAAGACAATCCAGATAACGATAAACCGTAGCCTTACCAACCGGTGTCTCCTGTTCCTTCAAAAGAAAAATTAATTCA
>JAZNXQ010000293.1:0-3154 GCA_045593945.1 Lachnospiraceae bacterium
CCGGGTGACGGAAGTAAAACCATGATAATGTCGGGTATTTACAGTCTCCTTAGAGGTGAACGCCCCAAATTTACTAAAGGCGAGCAACTGTGGGATTACATGTATGTTGAGGATACGGCAAAGGCCTTGGTCTTGCTTGCGGAGCGCGGTGAAGATGGTCATGTTTATCCACTCGGAAGCGGAAGTGTTAGACCTCTTAGGGAATACATGGAGATAATCAGGGACAACACTAATAAGAATGCAGAACTTGGAATTGGTGAGATAGAGTATGCACCGGGACAGGTTATGTATCTTTGTGCGGATATATCGGATTTACGTAAGGACGTGGGATTTGAACCCACGACACCTTTTGAAGATGGAATACAAAAAACAATAGATTGGGCAAGAGGACAGATTAATGAAAAAAATTAGTATAGTAGTGCCGTGTTTTAATGAAGAAGAAAATGTAGGACCTATGAGTCAGGCAATTGTAGAGCTCTTTAAAAAGGAACTTACGGATTACGATTACGAACTTATTTTTATCGATAATGACTCACAGGACAAAACAAGAGAACTTCTCCGTGCAATATGCGGCAATAATGACAGAATAAAAGCGATTTTTAATGCGAAGAATTTCGGGCAATTCAAGTCACCGTATTACGGACTTTTGCAGGCTACGGGTGATTGTGCGATTCTTGTTGCGTGCGATTTCCAGGACCCTGTGGAGCTTATTCCGACCTTTGTAAAAGAGTGGGAGAACGGTTATAAGATTGTTTCGGGAATTAAGACAAGCAGTAAGGAAAGCAAGATTATGTACTGGCTCCGTTCACTCTATTATAAGATGATTAAGAAGCTTTCAGATGTTGAGCAGATTGAACATTTTACCGGCTTTGGCCTTTATGACCGCAAATTCCTTGAGGTACTTAAAACACTTGATGATCCGACACCTTTTCTTAGAGGTATCGTTGCAGAGCTCGGCTTTAAGCGTAAGGACATTGAATATCAGCAGCCGCAGAGACGTGCGGGTAAGACAAGCAATAATTTCTACAGATTGTATGATGGTGCTATGTTAAGTATCACTTCTTATACAAAGGTGGGCTTAAGACTTGCGACACTTTTCGGTTTTGTCTGCTCGGTAATCAGCGTACTTATTGCGATAGTGTATCTTGTGATGAAGCTTATGTATTGGGATAGATTTACGGCAGGTATGGCGCCGATGCTTATTGGTGTTTTTTTGCTCGGCTCAATCCAGATGTTCTTTATCGGACTTCTTGGTGAATATATTCTTACAATTAACTCCAGGGTTATGAAGAGACCGTTAGTTGTGGAAGAGGAGAGAATTAACTTTGAAAAGGAAACTTCAGGAACTTCTGAAAAATAAGATGGTTCAGGACGGAATCCTGTCAATTGGTGCAAAGTGCATCTTCTATTTTGTTGTCAATTTTGTGATTTATTCACTTATGAATAAACGCATGGGCGCAACTGCTTACGGTGAGTTTGTCGTGTTACTCGGCTATGTGCAGGTGTTTGCCTTTGGTTGCGGTGAGGCACTTAATCATATCAGAGTGCTTCATCAGGAGGATGATAAGAAGCATGCTGCGGATTATCGTTTAATTGCGATTTTGGAGTGTGTTGTCGGATTTACGATTCTTGCAACATCGCTTCTTTCCGGCAAGCTTGGATTTCCCGAGAGACTTTTGTATGCGGCAATCGGCATTGTTATGATGCTCAGGCTTTATACGGAGAGTGTTTTCAGAATCCAGATTAATTATAAGAGGATTCTGCTTTCTTCGGTGATTTGCGCGGCAGGATATCTTGCAGGATTTGGTTTATACGTGCTTGGTGCTTCATGGTGCGTGATTTTTCTGTGTGGTGAAGGTGCGGCAGTTTTATATGCGGCAGTTGCGGGTAAGGCATTTTGTGCCGATAAGCGTACGGACAGTACGAGAAAGTGGCCTTTTGATAATCTTAGCGATGAGTTTAAGACGACTTTTAAAAATATAGCGACATTGACATTTTCGTACCTGATAAGCTATCTGCTTATATATTCGGACAGATTTATACTGGAGATGTTTATAGACAGCGATTTTGCAGGTTTTTATTTTAATGCTACATATTACGGCAAGCTTGTAGCTGTTGTTGTTCCGCCGATAACGTCTGTACTTCTCAGTAATATTTCAAAAGGAACAATAGAGCTTAATTTAAAGATGACAACAAAGATTACGTTGTTTTCTATAGGTGCGGCAGTACTGTTTTTTGTGATGGGAATACCGTGTGCCAGAATCATGATGTGGATTCTTTTTAGGGAATCTTATGAAATGGTGTTGCCATTTATTGATGTTGCGAATCTGGCGTTAATCGTTTATTATAGCTGTAGTATTGTGAATATGCTTGCGATACGTCTCTGTAAGTATAGCCTGCAGGTGTGGGTTGAGGTGGTTTACTCAATTTGTTATATTATTGCAGGAGTACTTGGAACATACTTGTTCGGTGCAGTCGGTTTTGCAGTGGGCACACTTATTGTAAATGTTTTGCGTTTTGTAATGCTTTGGCTTCCGGTAACACTTACCGTAAGACGTAAGCAGATGACAGAAGTGTAAGAGTTAATGATAAAGGAGAGTTATTAAATGAAGGTTACGGTCGTAATTCCCAATTATAACGGACTTCATTTTCTTGATAAATGTCTCAGCTCCATGGGCGCGCAGACTTTTGGTGAGATGCATACACTTGTTGTGGACAATGGATCGACAGACGGGAGTACTGCGTATGTCCGCGAGAATTTTCCGTGGGTGGAGCTTTTGGAACTCGGTGAGAATACAGGCTTTGACCATGCGGTCAATGTTGGAATAGAGAAGGCAGAGACACCGTATGTTTTGCTTCTCAACAATGATACGGAGGCGGAACCGGAGTTTGTAGAAGAGCTTTATAAGGCTATTGATGCTTCAGAGGATATTTTTTCTGTAAGCAGTAAGATGCTTAATTTCGTAAATCGTGATATAATGGACGATGCAGGCGACTTTTACAGCGTTATAGGATGGCAGTTCCAACGCGGTGTCGGACGATGGGAGAGAGTTTTTAACAAAACTTCGAAGATATTTTCAGCATGTGCGGGTGCAGCTATTTACCGTAAGGACATCCTTGAAAAAATAGGCTGCTTTGACGAGAAATTTTTTGC
>JAZNXQ010000294.1:0-2220 GCA_045593945.1 Lachnospiraceae bacterium
CGGTTAATTTTCGTGGAAGACCTGGTGGTGGCCCGGGCAGAGGCATGGGGCAGACCGTAGAACATGCAGAAAATGTAAAAGGCACACTTTTGAGACTTCTTAAGTATTTCAGAAAAGAGGAAATGCTTATAATCCTGCTTATGACAGCGGTGGTTTGCGTAACACTTGCGGGTCTTTTTGCACCGTCACTGCAGGGAAATGCAATTGATGCGATTACGGAAAAGAAGTGGGATGCATTGTATGCCTGTGTGGGCATATTGCTCGTGGTTTATCTTGTAAATGTAATTGCGACGCTTGGACAGTCGCTTATGGCGGCGCGTCTCAGTCAGAATATCGTAAAACAGATGCGTCATGACTTGTTTAAAAAGATTGATTATCTGTCCATCAAATATCTCGATACGCATTCAAATGGCGACATTATGAGCAGAATGACTAACGATGTTGAGAATGTGTCAAACACAATTTCACAGAGTCTTGGTTCGCTTGTGTCAGGCGTGCTTACGATTATCGGAACAGTAACGATTATGTTTGTGTATTGCTGGCAGCTTACGTTGATTACGATGGTAAGCGTAATTCTTACAGTAATTGTTACGAAAAAAATGTCTACGATGATGCGAAAGGTGTATCGCAAGCGTTCGGCTATTTTGGGACGCCTTAACGGTCATTCAGAAGAGATGATTACAGGATACAAGTCTATCGTGGCTTATAACAAGCAGGAGGATGTTATTAACGAGTTTTACAATACTTCCGACGAGCTTCGTAAAGTAAGTATCAAGGCAGAGATACTCGGCGGTTCGATGGGACCGATTATGAACTGCATCTCTAATATCAGTTTTGTTATTGTAGCGGCATTTGGCGGTTATTTTGCGTACACGGGCCTGATTACAATCGGTACGGTGTCTGCGTTTATTATTTATGCAAAACAGTTTTCGAGACCGATTAATGAAATCGCGCAGTTGTACGGAACGATTCAGACGGCGATTGCGGGTGCAGAGCGAGTGTTTGCGCTTCTTGACCAGCCTGACGAGGACAACAGTGGTGACGTGGTGCCGGAAAATATTACAGGTAAGATATCTTTCAGGAATGTGGATTTTTCATACGTGCCGGGCAAACAGGTGCTGTTCGATTTTGATTTGGAGGTCGAGCCCGGACAAAAGATTGCGCTTGTCGGTTCAACCGGTAGTGGCAAGACCACAGTAGTAAATCTTCTTATGCGTTTTTATCCCGTGGATAAGGGCGAAATTCTTGTGGATGGCGTGAATATCTGGGATATCAAGAGAGATTATCTTAGGGACAACATTGCCATTGTTTTGCAGGATACGGTGCTGTTCTCCAATACTATCGAGAATAATATTAAATACGCCAACCTTGAAGCTTCCGATGAGGAGATGGTAAATGCGGCCGAGATGAGCAATATCCGTCGCTATATCGAAAAACAGCCGAAGAAGTACAAGACATTTTTGAAACAGGCCGGTGCAGGACTTTCACATGGTCAGAGACAGCTTATGTCGATTGCGAGAGCCGTACTTGCCAACCCCAAGATTTTGATTCTTGATGAGGCGACATCGTCTGTTGATACCAGAACAGAAAAGAAAATTCAGGATGCTATGGTTAAGCTTATGGAGAACCGTACAAGCCTGATTATTGCACATCGTTTGTCTACGATTCGCGATGCGGACAAAATCGTTGTTATGGACAAGGGCAGAGTTGTTGAAATCGGAAATCACGAAGAATTGCTTGCGAAGCAGGGCAAGTATTACGAGCTTTACATGACACAGTTTGTGGGTAACAGTATATAAATCAAATTGACTAAACTGCGTAGAAATGCTAATATAAGTTTATGAAATTGCGTAAATCGCAAACGGGAATTTACAGAAAAACTTTTGAAAGAAAGGACATATATCATGATTTCATGGAAGAATTTAGACACAATCAAGGCATACGATGAACTCGGTAAGGTTTCTAAGGTAAATCTTGCAGCGGTTATGGCGGGAGAGAACGGTGCGAACCGTGTTAAGAATTACAGCGTACCGATGGCGGCAGGTATGGCTTACAACTACGCTGCAAAGCAGGTGGATGATGAGGTGCTTGAGGCACTCGCAAAATTAGCAGAGGAGACTCAGCTTGTAGAGAAGTACGCAGCTCTTTACAACGGTGAGGTTATCAATACAGGAGAGAAGCGACTTGTTCTTCATCAGATGACTCGCGGTCAGCTCGGTG
>JAZNXQ010000295.1:0-4303 GCA_045593945.1 Lachnospiraceae bacterium
GGCACATCAAAACATGTAATTAAAATAGAAAAGATTTGCTTGTAAAAGATAGAATAGCCTAAATGGTGCATTATTTTTGTAAATGCATTCCAATCAACACGCTTATAATAAGCTTTTATGAAAAGAGCGGTATCCAAAAGATATCTTGCAGGGAAACCATGACAGGTTACATGCTTTGCCATGTGAAATATCTGATATACAAGATGCTCAGTATAATTGAGAGTATTTATGGACAGCCCGCAACAATCTACGGTTATATTTTTTTCGGGACTGGAAAGCCTAAGTTCTTCGAAAAAAGAGAGCCGGAAGCCTTTTAAGTCTTCAAAAAGAGATGTGTGTATTTCGATTTTGTGAACCGGAAAGCCGGCTTCTTCGTATATGTATGTATATACATGTGGTGTGTCTATATTTGCCTTATGAAAGTAGTGCATATCTTCGAGTAATTTGCAGAAATCATTAAGTTGTGAGGAATCTACCAGAATATCAGTGTCAGAACTATTGCGAAGTGTGAAATTCGGATATAGTTCTGCGAGTAAATATCCCTTGAAAAAGGTTAACATTATACCGCGCTCTTTAGCAAGGCGAACAATATTTTTGATAAGAGAAAGTTTACGGTATTCCAGGAATACTAGGCTTGTAGCTTCGGTTTTCCAGTTATTGATTATGTTAATGTCTTCATCATTTGTCGGATTAAAATATGACAGAAGATTTGTCATAAGTGGTATAAGTTTATTCAAATAGGCAAAGTTATAGAAATCTGTAAGCGAAACAGAGGATAATACATCCGATGAAGGGGGAGTATTATTAACTGTATTTTTTATAAGTTCGATATACGGTGTATATGTCATAGTATGCTCCTAATTTTTAAGTGTGTTGTAAATAAATTGCTTTATTTCCGAAAGTGTATCTTTGCCTTTGGGACGACTTATTAAGTAAACATCACAATCTTTTATTAAATCAACGCATATTTGAAAGTGTTCCGCAGAAAGACCGATGCTTGGCAATAGACATCCAAGGTATAAATTATTAATTACAACATTTATTTTTTTAATGCCGTCTAGCTTTTTGATATAAAGTTCTCCGTTTCTTTTGGGCTTGACTTCCGTATCATAAGATGACAGATAAAAAAGTGTATGAAGCTTATGCGGAAGCGGAGAAAAGATGTCCGTATGTATAATTGCAAACTTATCTTTTTCGGGGTCTACATATAGAAGTTCATCAAGGTTATATCCTTTTTTGATAGCGGCATCTCTGCAAATCTTTTGCTGAGGAAACGCCGGATATACAAGCGTGGAGTTGTCATTATCATAACCTATGGCAACTACATCATCACTTAACATTGTATTACCATCGGTGATAAGCTCATGTATCAGAGTAGACTTGCCTGCGCCGCTGTCTCCGGAAACCATTATGCATTTGCCATTAATTGCTACACTTCCGCAGTGAATAGTAAGACGATTGTTTAGCTGTGCGTACATTGCAATACCGTAACCTAATACATATTGTAGCAGATAAAAGGTATCATTGTCAGATACACTCTTAGCGTAGATGTCTCCAGATTTATATACTGTAAGAATGCCGTAGTTGTTGTGCATCCAGAAACGATTGTCATTCCATGAAATGCACGGAAGCTCAGTTGATTTCGATACGGAATCAAGGACTTCCTCCGGCATCTCACCGATAATGATATCGACATCATAATCATCTGTAGCCGGCACTTCATAAAGCTGTTTGATTTCATATTTACATCTGAAAGTATATCCAAAGACTTTATAGTAATACATAAAATCCTCCTAGTCTGCAAGAAAACAGGGCAGTGTAAATGAAAAACAACTGCCTTTTCCTAATTCGCTTGTGCAACTGACAGTTCCGCCGTGTCGCTCGATAATAGCTTTTACAATTGAAAGTCCGAGTCCGCTTCCTGTTTCCGAACCGGGTGTACGGGCGGAAGAAACTGTGTAAGTTCTGTTGAAAAGATTGGCAAGTGATTCTGAGGGGATACCTTTTCCGGTATCAATTACCGATACTGTGAGAAAAGAATTCCGGTTATTGGCTGAAGCCTTTAATGTAATATCTGTTCCTGCAGGAGAGTACTTGGCTGCATTGGTAAATAAATTGTCAAGCACACGGACAAGCTTCTGCAAATCAACACTAATTATGCAACTAAGTCCCTCTTCAATATCAAGATTCATATTATGCTCATCGTAGCGTGAATCCACGATAGCATCATAAAAATATTCTTCGAGAAACATCGCCGCATCAACAGCCTCAAGTACGAGTTCTCTGGAGGTATCCTCTACACAGAAAAGATAATACATGTCCTGTATCAGGTTTTCCAGTGTCTTGGTACGTCGGTCAATCAGCTTAAGAGAAGATGAGTAGTCGTCTTCGGTCAGATTCTTGCTGTTTACAAGATAATCCACAGCGCTTCTGATAGCTGTAATAGGTGCACGCAAATCATGTGAAATATTGGCAAGCATTTCGTTACGCTCTTTCTGAAGCCTTTGTAATTCGCGATTACTTTCCGAAAGTTCGGTGGTAGCCGCAAGAAGCTTGGCGGAAAGAGATTCTATTGTTTCGCTTTCAATAAGAGGTTGTTCAAAAAAATTCTTTTTCATATATTCTCCTGAATCAGTGTACGATAAATTTGTAGCCCTTGGACCATACTGTTTCAATCATATTTTCGATATTATAATCAGCCATTTTTTTACGGAGACGGCTCATATTCACCATAACAGAGCGGCGGTCAGCTTCCTGATAGGACCCAAAGAGAGCTGTTCCGAGCTCCTCAAAGGTAACTTCTTTGTTGGGATGAGTCGCAAGGTAGAGAAGTACTTCGTATTCGCGGTTGGCAAGAAGCAAATCTTCATCTTTGTAAAATGCCTTATGTGCAAGCTGGTCGATGGTAAGGCCGCCAAAGGTCAGAATATGAGATTCTTTTTTGGGTGCTGAACGCACAGATCTGCGCAAGATTACATCGATTCTGGCTTTCAATTCGCGTAAGCTGTAGGGTTTAACTATGTAATCATCGCCTCCTGTTACAAGTCCGTTAATCTTATCATCCTCGGAATCTTTGCCTGTAAGGAAAATAATCGGGACGGAAGAGAAGGTGCGGATTTGTGAGCAGACTTCATAGCCGTCCATTCCGGGCATCATTACGTCCAAAAGAATACAGTCGGGTTTTACTTTTTTTGCATATTCAATTCCTTTTACGGGATCGGCAGATGTATAGACTGTGAAGCCTTCTTCCGTTAAATATTTTTTGTTGATTTCGAGTACTTCCGCATCATCATCAATCAGTAGTAATTTAGCCATAAAACTTCCCCCAAAATATATGATTTTTATTGTAATTACTTGAGTTTAGTATAACATAAGAGCGATATAATTGTAAAATAAATTATGGATGCATCATGCGTGAAATAAACAATTGGGACTAAAGTATTATGCAGGTGCTTCCGATATATGTATTGTAAGTATTATGCGCAAATATTACAGAATTTTTGATTTGAAGGGTTATGGTATGGAGGGATACTATGAGAATTGAGGCAAGTTCCATAAATATGTCATCGGAAAGGACATACAGCAGCACCTTTTCCAGAATGAGTGCAAGCATACTGACTACAGGTGAACAGGCTGCAAAACTTGAGTTTTCTGATGAATCCAAGACTCTGATGGAGCAACTTCAGGAAAATCAGAAGAAAATGCATGAAGAGCAGCTTGCCAATCAGAAAAACAATCAGCAGAATGCACTCGAGAATCTGTTTATGCAGAAGAAAGCTGAGATGAATAGTGATTTTCCGAAGCTTGAGAGCGAAGAAGATTTTTATATAGTACTTCTTAAGAAGATTCTTGCTGCGCTCAGGGGCGTAAAAGGAATCAGCGCAGGTGGAGAAAGAAGAGAAATCGGCAAGGTGGATACAGGCTTTAAAGATACCATGCGCGGTTTGATTAAAGGCACCAATCTTGCAGGAGAAAATGGCGGTACATTTTCTATCGGCGGTGTTCAGGGCAGAAATATATCATCCGGTGTCGGCGGAACGGTTTGGACCAAGACGACGGTCATGTCCACATTCTATGCGGAACATGAACATACTGCATATCAGGCAGACGGTATTGTAAGAACCGCGGACGGTAGAGAGATTAATTTTGGGGTAACGCTTGAGATGTCACGTTCGTTCTGCAAGGAATACGAGGAGCTTACACAGTATTCATATGTGGTGACGGACCCGCTTGTTATCAATCTTGATACCAATATTGCAACTGTAACTGACCAGAAATTCCTGTTTGACCTTAATTCCGATGG
>JAZNXQ010000296.1:0-3348 GCA_045593945.1 Lachnospiraceae bacterium
CAGATGTTGAGAATCTTGACAGTAGCAGTAGTTATGATGCGTACAGTAACACAACATACAGTTCATGGTTGCGTTTACAGTATAAATTTGATGATGCACAGTCGCTTGTGAGGATAATATTTGATATTGGTAAGGAAGCCGGAAAAGAGGATAATTATTACGGCAACTTCTCAGGAACAGCAAGATTTTATAATTATGAAACATTGGCATATGATGAAGTGAATATATTAAAAGAATATTTTTATATGTCAGAGCTTGAACCGTATCTTAAGGAAGATGGTGACGGGTATACTCTTACAGTCTGGTATAATATCAATACAACAGGACAATTCAGGTATACAGAGGTAAAGCTTCCGGAGGTTTCGGTTGTGAGGAGAAATGTAAATGTTGAAAATACAGAACCTTAAAAAAAGTTTCGGTAATACGGAAGCACTTAAAAAAATAAGTTTTGAGGTACAGACCGGTGAAGTATTTGGGTTTGTCGGACAGAATGGTGCAGGGAAAACCACAACCATGAAAATTATGACGGGACTTCTTGCCGCTGATGGCGGAAGTGTTGAATTTAACGGTGTGGATTTATTGTTTAATAACAGGTATATGAAAAAGGTTGTTGGTTTTGTTCCGGATTATTTTGGTACTTACAATAATCTTAAGGCAATAGAATACATGGAGTTTTTTGCCTCAATGTATGGTTTGCACGGCAGGGAAGCAAGAGGCCGTTGTATGCGCATGATGGATATGTTTAAGATTTCGGATAAGGCAGATGCTTATGTTGATACTCTTTCACGTGGTATGCAGCAAAAACTGTGTATGGCCAGAGCTCTTTTGCATGATCCTGATTTACTTGTTCTTGATGAACCGACATCAGGTATGGATCCACAGTCAAGACTTGAAGTTAAGACGCTTTTGAAAGAACTGGGAAGAACAGGTAAGACAGTTATAATCAGTTCGCATATTCTCCCGGAATTGTCAGAAATGTGTGATTCAATAGGAGTAATTGAAAAAGGAGAAATGCTTTTTCAAGGGAGTATGGATGAGATTGTAAGTGCGGTCAACGTATCCAATCCTCTTAATTTAAGAGTGCTCGACAGGATTGACGAAGCAATAAAAATGCTTAGGGAGCATCCTCTTACTAAGTCAATGACGATAGATGGTAAGAATATACAATTATCTTTCAGCGGAGATACAGATGAAGAAGCACAATTGTTGGAAAAGATGATTGCAAACGGCATAAGGGTAATATCTTTCGGAAGAAAGAGAGACAGCCTTGAAGCTGTGTTCATGCGTATTACGAATCAGGAAGAGGGAGGCAGAAAGAATCGTGTTTAAAGGTAATCCTATTTATAAAAAGGAAGTCAGAACCGGTATGCGTACTGCAAGGGCAGCGGCTTTGATTATAGGTTTTAACACAATTCTTGCCATTGTTGCATTTGTTATGTTTTATAATGCCACAAAAGGCATAACAAGCATGGGAGCACTTGATTACAGCGGTCTTACCGAATTGTACACGGTGATGGCATATATTGAGTTCGGTATTATAGCGATAGTTGTCCCTGCGATTACGGCAGGTGCGGTAGTCGGTGAAAGGGAGCGACAGACACTTGATGTTATGCTTGCTTCCAAAGTAAGTCCGTTTTCTATCATATGGGGAAAAATGCTCTCATGTGCTCAACTTGTAGTAATTGTGTGTGTGTCAAGTTTGCCGGTATTATCAATTGTATTTGTTTATGGCGGAATAAGAATTAACAATCTTTTGTTTTTGCTTTTTGCAGTTATTTGTATAGGTTTTTATTTTGGAAGTATAGGAATTTTTGCTTCAAGCATTTGCAAAAGAACGACTACTGCGGTAATAGCGGCTTATGTCGGTATGGTTGCCGTTGTCGGCCTTACGGGTGGAGTTGTTTATGTTACCGGCTTGTTCAATATAATGCTTCTTAATCCTGCCGCTACAATTGTTGGTTTGGTAGGGGAACAGCTTGAGGTTGAAAGCTTTTTTGAAGAATTTTTGTTTTACGGAATTGCAAGAGAAGGTAAAAGAGAAATAGAAAATTGGACAGCTCTTAGTATTATTGTACAGATGATTTTTAGTACGGTACTTTTACTTGCTTCGGCATGGATACTTAATCCGTTAAAGTTTGGTTTATGGCGGAGGTTAAAAAATATATATGGAAACAGAAAAGGAAAAAAAGATGTTATCTCCGGTTGATTTACATGTGCATTCTAATGAATCTGATGGAACAGTTACACCTGTAGAACTTGTAAAAGAAGCCAAAAAGATAGGTTTAGCGGCTTTTGCACTTACCGACCACGATACAACTGACGGACTTGACGAGGCAATTGCCTGCGGTAAAGCTGAGGGAGTGGAGGTAGTACCGGGAATAGAGCTTTCTACGTCTTACCTCGGTAAGGATATTCATGTGTTGGGATATTACATGGATTATCATAATGCAAATTTTCAAGAGAAGTTGAAGGAGTTTCGTGATTCACGTGATGTTCGTAACGAAGAAATGTTTAAGAGACTTCGTGAACGCGGATTTGAGAAAGTTACAACGGAAGCACTACTTGAAGCTTTTGATAATCCGGTTATTACGAGAGCGCATGTTGCAATGTTTATGTTGGCCTGCGGGTATGTTAAGAGCAGGGAAGAGGTTTTTCAAAGATATATCGGGGATAACTGTCCCTGTTATGTAGAGCGAAAGAAGATATCGCCAAATCAGGCGGTAAAGCTTATTTTGGAGTTTGGCGGTATACCGGTGCTCGCTCACCCGCTTTTATATAAGTTTGGAGCGGAGACGCTTGACTTACTTGTGGCTTCTTTAAAAGAAGACGGGCTTATGGGCATGGAGGTAATTTACTCAACCTATAACAGCAGGGAGCAACGCAAGCTTAAAGATCTTGCAAAGAAGTACAATCTTGTTGTTACAGGTGGTTCGGATTATCACGGTACGAACAAAAAGGATATAAAGCTGGGTGTCGGAATGGGGAACCTTTTTGTTCCGGCAGATTGTCTTGATAACATAAAGAAAATGAAAAATAAATCATAAGGTCTCTATGTTGACCTGCAAGGAAAGTTGGTATAATGGGAAAATCACTTTATATTGCCGAGAAACCAAGCGTTGCGCAGGAGTTTGCCAAGGCATTAAAGATAAATACAAAAAGATATGACGGATATCTCGAATCGGAAGAGGCGGTTGTCACATGGTGTGTAGGCCATCTTGTTATGATGAGTTATCCGGAAGTTTATGACCCGGCACTCAAACGCTGGAGCCTTGAGACTTTGCCTTTTTTGCCACAGGAGTGGAAGTATGAGGTAATTCCTGCGGTAAGTAAGCAGTTTCAGATTGTAAA
>JAZNXQ010000297.1:0-8186 GCA_045593945.1 Lachnospiraceae bacterium
TGTTGAATAGTAGTAAGCTCTGTCTTCTGTTCCGCTTACGTGAACACCTTCCCAAGCTTCCGTAATACCGTAACCGATTCTTGTCTCACGAATCTTTGTCTCATCAACCTTAAGAAGCTGGCTTAAGTACTTATCTGAGAAACCGTTCTTCTTAGCCGTCTCAAGAGTAGCTTTCTCAAGAGCCTTCTCGCCCATAGCCATAAGAGCTTCTTCTTCCTCAACGAGCTCCTTCATCTGCTCAAGGAAATAGTGCTTAATCTTGGTAAGCTGATAAATCTCTTCAATTGTTGCGCCCTTACGAAGTGCCTCATACATAATGAACTGGCGCTCACTTGTAGGAACACGGAGCATCTTAAGAAGCTCTTCTTTTGTCTTGCTGTTGAAATCCTTTGCAAAACCAAGACCGTATCTTCCTGTCTCAAGGCTTCGGATTGCCTTCTGGAAAGCTTCTTTGTATGTCTTACCGATACTCATTACTTCACCTACGGCGCGCATCTGAGTACCAAGCTTATCTTCTGCACCCTTGAACTTCTCGAATGCCCAACGTGCGAACTTAATTACGATGTAATCTCCATCCGGAACGTACTTATCAAGTGTACCGTACTTACCGCAGGGAATCTCATCAAGTGTAAGTCCTGCTGCAAGCATAGCTGAAACAAGCGCATTAGGAAAACCTGTTGCTTTGGAAGCAAGTGCTGAAGAACGTGATGTTCTGGGGTTAATCTCGATTACTGCGATTCTGTCACTTACCGGGTCATGTGCAAACTGTACGTTTGTACCGCCGATTACTTCGATTGCTTCTACAATCTTATATGCCTGCTCCTGTAAACGCTTCTGTGTTGCCTCTGAAATCGTAAGCATAGGCGCTGAACAGAAGGAGTCACCTGTATGTACACCGATGGGGTCAATATTTTCAATAAAGCAAACTGTAATCATGTTGTTCTTGGCGTCACGAACAACCTCAAGCTCAAGTTCTTCCCAACCAAGGATTGACTCCTCAACAAGTACCTGGCCTACAAGGCTGGCCTGAAGACCTCTTGCAACTACAGTCTTTAATTCTTCTACGTTATAAACGAGGCCGCCACCTGCACCACCCATTGTGTATGCGGGACGGATTACTACGGGATATCCAAGCTTATCGGCGATTGCAAGTGCCTCGTCTACAGTGTAGGCAACGTCGCTTCGTGCCATCTCAATTCCAAGGCTGTCCATGGTCTTCTTGAACTCGATTCTGTCCTCGCCTCTCTCGATAGCGTCAACCTGAACACCGATAACCTTTACATTATATTTATCCAAAACACCTGCCTCAGCAAGCTCTGAACAAAGGTTAAGACCTGACTGTCCGCCAAGGTTAGGAAGCAATGCATCCGGTCTTTCTTTTGCAATAATCTGCTCAAGACGCTCTACATTTAACGGCTCGATATATGTTACATCTGCTGTCTGCGGGTCTGTCATAATTGTAGCCGGATTAGAGTTAACCAAAACAATCTCATATCCTAAGCTGCGGAGTGCCTTACACGCCTGTGTTCCTGAATAGTCGAACTCGCAGGCCTGTCCGATAATGATAGGACCGGAACCTATAATAAGTACTTTGTGAATGTCATTTCTCTTACCCATAGTAACGTTTCCTCCGATTTTATTTATTCTTTACCATTCCAACAATATGTACAAAGCTTACAGGGGCTGATGCCGACTGCATCTATCATATCGTCAAGACGGTTAAAATTCAATGTTGTAAAATTAAGCTCCTTGCAGATATCCTGCACCATCGCTTTATAGTTGGCGCTTTCGGGATTGGAGTAGTCTGCCAAAAGTTCAGGTGTAACCCCGCCTTCTCTCTTAGCAATAACTCTTCTCGTAATCAAATCCATCTCAGACTTTGAACGTGAAAAGTTAAGGTACTTACAACCATATAAAAGTGGCGGACATGCAGGTCTGATATGAACCTCCTTTGCACCGCTTTCATATAAAGATTCTGTCTTCTCGCGAAGCTGTGTTCCTCTTACGATGGAATCATCTATAAGAAGAAGACTCTTATCCTTTATTAAGGACTCTACCGCAATAAGCTTCATATTCGCTATCATGTTACGCTCCGACTGTCTGGTCGGCATAAATGAACGCTGCCATGTAGGAGTATATTTGATAAACGGTCTCGCAAAAGGAATTCCTGATTCATTGGCATATCCTATAGCATGCGGTATTCCCGAATCCGGTACACCTGCAACAATATCTGCCTTTACATCATCGCGCCTTGCCATGTTGCGACCATTACGGTAACACATTTCCTCTACACCCACACCCTCATAAACTGATGTGGGATATCCGTAGTAAACCCAAAGAAATGTACATATCTTCATCTCATCTCTCGGTGGTGCCATAACCTCCACACTCTCTGGAGTTATCTTAACAATTTCTCCCGCACCAAGCTCTCTGTAATCGTGATATCCGAGATTAAGATATGCAAAATTCTCAAAAGACACACAAAAAGCCTCTTTCTTTTTACCAAGAACCAGAGGCGTCCTACCCAAACGATCACGCATAGCGTAAATACAGTTCGGGGTCATTATTAAAATGCTCATGGACCCTTGGATTTTCTCCTGCGCGTATAAAAGACCTTCTACAATAGAATCTCTTCTGTTAATCAATGAAGCCACAAGCTCCGTCTGATTAATATCGCCACCACTCATTTCCAAAAAATGAGTACTACCCTTATCAAAGGCCTCTTTAACAAGGTCATCCATGTTGTTAATTTTACCGACAGTGGTAATTGCAAAATTACCGAGATGCGAACGTACAATCAAAGGCTGCGGTTCGTTATCCGAAATACATCCTATGCCAAGATTGCCATCCATCTCTTCATAATCTCGCTCAAACTTCGTACGAAACGGAGAATTTTCAATATTATGAATGGCTCTGTCAAAACCCTTCTTACCAAAAACGGCCATACCACCTCGTCTTGTACCGAGATGTGAATGATAATCCGTTCCGAAGAATAAATCCGTAATACAGTTCGTTTTTGAAGCTACTCCAAATATGCCACCCATAGCTATATTCTCCTTATTCAAAATATTATCTGTGGTATTATACTTTGTTGCCGAATAAAATGTCAAGTACTTTCATGAATTTTTATCACGTTCATTTGCAATCCGCAAAATGTTACTTTATTCCTATACTCAGTTATCGCCCGATTATCAAAAAATCGGGCGCATATGACTGAAATTTTTTATTAAATGAGCTCAGTTAACATAAGGAATGTAAGTCCCTGACCGTATGCTGTAGGACGTACTGCAATATCCTTATAAAACTGCAAATTATGACCCATGCCTGTTCCGAAAGACACACCTTCTACGGTTCCGTCCTCCGCAACCTTATTAACAACAGCATTGATTGCATTCTCTGACATCTTCTCATAAATCTCGCCTTCAAGAAGTCCGAGTCTCAAGCCCTTATGTACGCCGTAAGCAATTGCTGCTGTAGCAGATGTCTCATAGTAAGCACTCTCATCATCAAGAAGTGTATTGAAAAGACCTCTGATTCCCTGATACTTCTGAAGCTCTTTAACCTGATCAAGCCATGCAGCATGAACATACTTGGAAGTTGCATCATCCCTGTCATCAAGAATCTCAATAAACTCTACCGCACCCGCTGTAAACCAACTGTTACCACGTGCCCAGAATGCCTCTGCAAAATTATGACGACGGTCAAATGTCCATCCATGATAGAAAAGACCTGTAATCTTATCCTGTAAATATTTGATATGAATCAAGAACTGATACTTAGCTTCCTCAACCCAGTCTCTTCTTCCGAGTAACTTACCTGCTTTAACAAGGAACAATACCGCCATAAAAAGCGTATCATCCCAAAGCTGCTCATGATGATGATTAAGAATTGTCATATGCTGAAGTCCGTCATACTCGGTTCTTGGCATCTCATTCATTACCCAATCTGCCCAACTGTAGATATGAGGCAAATACTCTTCATTCTTAGTAACGGAATATACGCATACCATGCCAAGCATGGGTGCTACCGTATTAACGTTACGATGAGGTGCTTTCTCTTTTGCAAGCTGTTTTGCATACCAGTCCTCGAGCATCTTAAGATAGGACTCGTCACCTGATTTTTCATATACCTTATATAAACTGTACAAAGCAACACCTGTCGGCCACTCCCAGTTATCCATTGCAAGATGGTTGTTGCTCTTCATGTCTGCTCCGTTATTCATTAACATTCCGATTACTTTGTCGGCAAGTACCTGATATTCTTTCTTATTCATTTTTATCTCCTTAAATTTTATTTATTATTTTTCTTTTTAATAACTATAATTATCGCTACCACTGCAACTACTGCCGCAACTGCTATAACGGCTATCACCACAGGATTGATGCCGCCGTCCTTATCGTCAGCCTTATCGTCCTGTTTGCCTTCATCTGTGCCCGGCTGTTGTCCGTCATCTTCTTTCTCTTCCGGAAGCAAACCAAAATCACAAATCTCTGATTCCGCTGACTCCCCGGCCGCATTAATTGCAACTATCTTATAAGCATAATGCTTGCCTTCCTCTGCATCCTTGTATGAGAAGTCACATACCGTAGTGTATCCTGCAATTGTAAAATCTCCTGCAAGGGCGTATACCGGTTCTGCATCCGCTACCGGTGCGCCTTCAACTTCGGGATTGGTTTCAACTATCTCCGCAACAAGCACCTTATAATAATCTGCGCCCTCACTTGCATTCCATTTAATACGGCTTACAAAGCCGGACACTTTCTTCTCGGTAATACCGGCCGGAACCGCAGGAATCTCTCCTACTGCAAGCGGAACATAATTTTCTGAAAGTCCGACAAGATTAAGCTTTTGAAGCTCCTCTGCCACATAGCCTGCAACAAGCTTAGCTCCGTAATACTGTAAATGTGTATTGTCGGCAACACCTTTAGCATAATCCCCTTCATATGCACCTGCTATTGCATGATTGTAAATAATCTCGTTAGTGATATTCTTGCCAAGCTCTTTAATTAAACCATGAAAGCGCTCCACCGTAATCGCATTAAGGTCAATCAAAAGAGTCTCTGTCTCTTCAGCCGTCGCCTTCATTGCATTCACGTAATCGGGATAACTTACCCTAAACTCGTCCGTTGCCGCTATATACTGATTACGGTTGCAAAGTGTAACAAGTATCGGCGTCGCACCTCTGTCTCTTATTGCCTGAATATAAAGCTTAAGATTCTCTTTAAATCCGGGTATTGAAACATATCTGTCCGCCTTGCTTGTATCTGCATCATTATGCCCAAACTCTATGAGAACATAATCTCCGGGAACCACTTCGCAAAGCACCTGGTTAAGTCTTCCCTGTCTCATAAAATTACCCGTACTTCTTCCACCGAGAGCCCTGTTTACAAACTTCACATTATCATTAAAATAAAGTTCCATCGTCTGCCCCCAGCCTGTCTGCGGAGCATATCTTGCAGAATATGTCTGCACAAGGGAATCACCCACAGTATAAACCGTTACCTTATCACCCTTGGCCCTGGCATCTCTCTTAACAGCATTAATGCTTAAAATCTTACCCTGCCCCGAAGCAGTAATAACTATGTCACCTGTCATGGCCGCAATACTGAAGCTTCTCACCTCTTCCTTGCCCTTTGACACAGACTCATTATAAAGACCGCTTCTGTCGTTACTGCCCGCTTTTTGTACATTGGCAACCATTTGGTCGTCCGTAACAAAATCATATGTAAAACTGAGTGTCGTATCAGCACTTATACTTCCGGTAAAAGTAATCTCTATATCAAAGTTCTCACCGGGCTTTGCAGGAATTACATATTCCCAAGTACCTTCGACCAGGCCTTCATTATCCTTAAAAGACTTAAATATTATATCCTCAGGATTCTTTGCAGCGCTGACAATACCGTCTGCAGTTCCTCCTATAATCAACGTCCCCATAACAAGCAAAAATGCCGTCATGATTTTCATAAATTTCTTCACAAATTTCACCGAACCTTTCCATATCCTATGTACGTTATTTTAATGCATTTTGGAGTTTAATTCTACTCTTTTATAAAAAAAGTTTAAATTTTTATTTAAGTGTAGCAATAATTGTCCATATAGTGTAAAATTGTTACTTGAAGAAAGTGATTTAATCTTTTACATACCAAAATAAGAGGTGTTTTTATGAGACTGTTTAATATTTTAGAGCTTTTTATTTTTCCGTCAATTCTTGTGCTTATTCTTGTTTTAATTAAGCCATTACTTAAAAACAGGGTTAAACCGGCCATCCGCTATGCACTCTGGCTTCTTGTAGTCATAAGAATGGTGCTTCCGGTTGCTTTTCCGTCGGTTCCGCTTATGGCAATTAATCCGAGCAGTGCAGACAGTGAAATTGCCGGCGAGATTGGCAAGCTTCCGCCCGATACTCCGTTTACACCGTCAACCGAATACGATGACGACACTACCGCGGCAGATATCTTAGAAGGCCAGAAGACCACTCTTCTTACCAACGGGCATGCACTATCATTAAGAGGATTTTGGATTATCGGTTCAGTAATTATGTTTTTGTTTTTCCTGATAATAAGAATCAGCTTCTTCCTGAAAGTCCGGAATTACAAAACCCGCTACGAATGTGACTCCAAGATACCTGTTTACATCATGGATAACAGACGCGACTGCTTTATGTTCGGTTTTTTCTCAAAGAAAATCTACATCGGTCAGGATCTTATCAACAATGGCCAGGTTGATTTTGTAATCGCACATTATTCAAGCCACTCCAAACAGCTTGATAACATATGGTTACTTGTCCGCATCTTACTCCTTACCGTATACTGGTTCCATCCGGCAGTTTGGATTGCGGCTTCACATGCAGTCAAGGACGGCGAGTACGCATGCAATATGCTTACAGTAAAAACAATTGGCGAAGACAAGTATCCCGAGTACAAAGAATTCGTAATCGGACTTTCAAGAATTATGCCGCGTCCCGTTTTCTGGGAGCAGTTCGTATATGTAGCTTAATATATCGGAAAACTACGTTTCCAAAAAGTTTGCTACGCATACTCTTTATACAGCAATATTTGAATGTTTTTGCTCATATATAGCAAGTTTTGTTATGTATGAGCATCTTTTTTTGTGCTACTATAAGATGTGGATAGTGAAGTGTAACCAAAAAGTCACCTGGAGGAATCCGCTATGGAACGGAGTAAAAAAGAGCAAAAACAGATAAAGCGAAGAGAATTTTTATTGGAAGGCAATCTATGGAAGGTTGTTATCAGCATTGCCCTTCCGATGGTTTTCTACAACCTGTGTAATTACTTATACGGAATTTATGATATGATGCTCGTCCAGTCGGCAAATATCGGTGATGCAGCCGATATCGTCGTACTTGACCAGATTAAAAATATGATTTCAACAGTCGGTGCGGCACTTGCTACCGGCGGCGGAATTATGGTTGCCCGCCGTTACGGAGCCGGACAACTTGACCTTGCCAAAAAATGTGCCAACACTTTGTTTACGTTAGCAATGGTTATTGCTCTTGTGACTCTTGTATTTATCCCGATTGGTGTTCCTTTTCTAAAAGCCTTTAAGACGGACCAGTCCATAATCGACAACTCCATGGGTTATTATAATGTACAGATTCTGACGCTGTTTATCACCACTGTTAACAGCACCATGATTGCTCTCGAAAAAGCAAAAGGCAACACCGTCAATCTGCTTTGCTTAAACCTTGGTGTAATCATAATTAAAATCAGTCTTACAACATTTTTTGTTTACGGCCCTTTTGAAAATGTAACAACAACATGGCTTGCAACCGCAACTCTGCTTGCACAGCTTTTCCTGTTCATCTCCGGACTGTTCCTCTGTTTCCGAAAAAGCAACATTTTAAGAATAAGAATCCGTGATTGGAACTTTAACCGCGAGGATGTACATAATATTGTGAAGCTTGCAGTACCCGTATTTATCGGCAAATTCCTTTTCAGCTTCGGTAAAGTATATGTAAACTCCGTCGCAACTGCGCATTACGGCAAAATGTGTGTCGGTGCGCTCGGTATTTCCAACACGATGGCCGGTCTGTTTACCAATATTTCCAACACGATGGCCGATACAGGTTCTACGATAGTCAGCCAGAACTACGGCAATCAGAACGGAGAACGAATTAAAAAAGCTTTTCATATCAACCTGATATATGTAGGCGCCATTACTCTTTT
>JAZNXQ010000298.1:0-3251 GCA_045593945.1 Lachnospiraceae bacterium
CATATGAGAGAGCGTCTTTCAGATTACCAGGAGAAGTACGGAGATCTTTACAACCTCGAGGCAACTCCCGCAGAGTCAACAAGCTATCGTCTTGCTAAGCACGACAGAAAGCATTGGCCGGATATCAAGACAGCAGGTGCAGAAGGTGACACACCTTACTACACCAACAGTTCACACCTTCCTGTTGAGTACACATCAGATATTTTTGATGCACTTGAGATTCAGGACGAGCTTCAGACACTTTATACATCAGGAACAGTATTCCATGCATTCCTTGGTGAGAAGCTTCCGGATTGGGCTGCAGCAGCTAAACTTGTAAGAACAATTGCAGAGAACTTTAAGCTTCCGTATTATACACTTTCACCCACATATTCAATCTGTAAGACACACGGATACATCAACGGTGAAGAATATGAGTGCCCTATCTGTAAGGCTAAGCCAGAGGTTTACAGCCGTATCACAGGTTACTATCGTCCGGTACAGAACTGGAATGACGGTAAGCTTCAGGAGTACAAGAACCGTAAGGTTTACGATATGAAGAATTCTATCCTTAAAAAAGCAGGAGCTAAGCTTGCAGAGGCAGAGCTTAGGGCGGAGGCTGCAACTGTGGCAGAGGGAGATGGTTTGTATCTTTTCACAACCAAGACATGCCCTAACTGCGTTATTGCAAAAGAGCTTCTTAAAGGTGAGACTTACCAGATAGTTGATGCTGAAGAAAATGCAGAACTTACAAGAAAGTACGGAATCATGCAGGCTCCGACGCTTGTGGTTATTGAGAACGGAACCGCTAAGAAGTATGTTAACGTTTCCAACATCCGTAAGTATCTTGAGACAAAAGCAGTACCCGTATAGGAGAAATTAATATGAATATGATAGCTGCAGTTGACAGTAACTGGGCGATTGGCTATCAGGGAAATTTGTTGGTCCGGATTCCTCTGGACCAACAGTTTTTTAGGGAGATGACCACCGGAAAGGTTATAGTTATGGGACGTAAGACTCTTGCTACTTTCCCAAATGGTCTGCCGCTTGCTAATCGCGTAAATGTTATTTTGTCAAAAAATAAATGGTTTAAGGTTAAGGGGGCAGTGTGCGTGCATAGCGTGGAAGAGGCACTTGAATACCTTAAACAGTATAAAAAAGAAGATATATTTATAATCGGTGGAGAGAGTATATACAAGCAGTTTTTGCCGTACTGTGATACGGTACATCTCACCAAGATTGATTACGAGTACAAGGCGGACTCATATTTCCCGAATCTTTCAGAAGACCCTGAGTGGGAAATGACTGCCGAGAGCGATGAGCAGACATATTTTGATGTAGAATATTATTTTCAAAAATATGAGCGAAAGTATTGACTTTTTAAAAATATTGATAAATAATTGAGGAATAAAATTGGGAACGAAGTTTTCCAAAATAAAAACTGGAGGCATAATAATTATGTTAGATATCAGATATGAATTAACAAAAAATCCTAAGACGCTTCCGACACAGGACAATCCTTTGACATTCGGAACAATTTTTACAGACCACATGTTTGTAATGAACTATACAAAGGGACAGGGCTGGCATGATGCAAGAGTCGTTCCTTATGCACCGATTAGTCTTGAGCCGTCAGCTATGGTATTCCATTACGGTCAGGAGATGTTCGAAGGTCTTAAAGCATATAAGACAGACGATGGCAGAACATTATTGTTCCGTCCGCAGAAGAACATTGAGAGAGCAAACAGAACAAACGAGAGAATTTGTATTCCTACAATTCCTGAAGAGGACTTTTTACAGGCGATTAAGGCTGTTGTTAAGACAGACGAGAAGTGGATTCCCACAAAGCCGGGAACATCTTTATACATTCGTCCGTTCATTATCGCAACAGATCCTTTCCTTGGCGTTCGTCCGTCAGATACATATTTATTTATCATCATCCTTTCACCGGTTGGTGCTTACTATCCTGAAGCACTTAACCCTGTTAAGATCTGGATTGAGGATGAGTATGTAAGAGCAGTACGCGGTGGTGTTGGTGAAGCTAAGACAGGTGCTAACTATGTTGCAAGTATGAAGGCACAGGATAAGGCTCATGCAGAAGGTTATTCACAGGTATTGTGGTTAGACGGTGTTGAGCGTAAGTACATCGAAGAAGTAGGCGCTATGAACATCTTCTTTAAGATTGACGCAACAGTTATCACACCTGCACTTAACGGAAGTATTCTTCCCGGTGTTACACGTAACAGTGTTGTTGCACTTTGTAAGAAGTGGGGCGTTCCGGTAGAAGAGAGAAGAATCTCTATCCAGGAAATTTACGAGGCTCACAAGTCAGGTAAGCTTGAGGAAGTATTCGGTACAGGTACAGCTGCCGTAATTTCACCTGTTGGTACACTTCGTTGGGAAGACCACATCATGCAGGTACAGGATGGCGGAATCGGTGAATTCAGCCAGAGATTCTACGATACAGTAACAGGCATCCAGACAGGTAAGGTTGCAGATGACCTTGGTTGGACAGTAGAAGTTAAATAATAATTATGCTTTAAAGCTCCGGATATCGAAGTGAATTTCGAGGTCCGGAGTTTTTTGATTGTTTGAAGAATATAATTTACTTGAAAAGGAGAATATAAATATCAATATTAATACTTAAAAGCAGGAGAGACATTATGTGGGGAATTATAATAGCGCTTATTTCAGGCGCATTAATGAGTATACAGGGAGTGTTTAACACCGAGGTTACGAAGAATACGAGTATGTGGGTATCGAATACCTGGGTACAGATTACGGCACTTGCAGTTTGCATTGTGGGTTGGTTTGTGACGGGCAGAGAAAGCTTTGCAGGACTTTTTAAACTCGAGAACAAATATATGCTTCTAGGTGGCGTCATCGGCGCATTTATAACTTTTACCGTTGTAAAGAGCATGTCGCAACTAGGTCCGGCAAAGGCGGTTCTGTTGATAGTGGTGTCACAGCTTCTTGTTGCATACTTAATTGAGGTATTCGGAATATTTGGCGTTGATAAGGTCGGTTTTGAGTGGAAAAAGGTTATAGGTATGCTTCTTGCAATCGCCGGAATAGTTATTTTTAAGTGGGATTAAAAATTGAACTTTCATGTCCTCACGCAGTAAACTACGGCTGTATGGTGCCCTTTTAGCGGGGGGGATTATTATTTTTCGCAGACAACATAGGTTTTTTAGAAAAACTTAGCTTTTTAAGCTTTCCGCCTAATTGTGCCGCGCAGAGTTGTCTGAGTGGAATTGAATAGAAGTTCAGAA
>JAZNXQ010000299.1:0-6281 GCA_045593945.1 Lachnospiraceae bacterium
AACAAGAAAGCCAAAAACAACCGCGCACCCAATTAAATATATCTCCACAATCCTCACCTCATTAATCAAGCTTCAAAGCTATGGAAGTCATCTCCATATCAGTATCTAAAAATATGGTAAATACAGCCTCACCGTTTTCATAATAGCAATAATATGCAATCATCGCAAAAATCGCACCATTTTCAGGATCAACATCACCTGACAAAACCGGTGTTCCGAATTTTTCAAATGCACCGAGCATCTCAAACTTCTTACCCCATGCATCTTCAAAATCTGCCGGTTCAACATTGTCCTGCATATCTTCTCTAAGCATGGAATGAAGCATCTCAAAATCCTGTGTATTTGCTACAGCTATTATCTCTTCGCACTTTTTGGTACATTCTTCTTTATCAAATTCCTCCGGAAAGCCATATGTGCAACCAAAGCTTCCAAGAGCAAGCACCAAAGTAATTATTATCGTTAAAAGTCTTTTTTTCATTATAATTTCCTTTCCGTAATACACATATCATTCTTAAAACATTATAATTATTGCACACAACCCCGTCAAATACAATATGTAGTTAAAAAACACGTTTTGTTCACAATTTTTACAAAATTTAAACAAATTTGTATGTAAAAATGTTATCATAAAAATCATAGAAAATCAATTTTTCTATAGGAGGTATATATGAAATTATGCAAAAATATTTATAAAAAAATTATTACATTTTCTCTGGTCGTTTCATTAGTTGTAATGTCAGGATGTAATTCAAGACAAAACTCTAATAATTCCGGCACGACATCTACAGAGAATCCGGCACCAGATATATCTGCCGGTTTCTTGCCCGGCGTTCCAAACCGGGATGGCGATAATACACAAAATAATGAAAAAGAAACAACCACCGCGTCTCCCGCAATCACAACAATTCCTGTGCTTAGGGATGAAGAGGATGCAGAAACAGTCAATACTTCTTCACTTGATTATACCGGCAAACTTACTTTTAACGGCTCTTCCGCTTCGTCAAGTGGTAAGAACATTACAATAAGCGGAACAACTGCAACCATCACAGCCGGCGGAACCTACCATATAACCGGGAAGCTTACAGAAGGTCAGCTTGTTATTGATGCTTCCGACAACAAAAAAGTTACTCTAGTGTTTGACAATGTTGAAATGAATAATTCTTCAGCACCATGTATTCATGTTTTAAACACGAAAAAATTAGTTATAATTCTTGAAGATAATTCATTAAATACGTTAAACTGTACAGCCGTTCTCGATGGCGAAACGGCTGAAACTGATGCAGCATTTTACAGCAAAGAGGATCTTGTTTTGAAAGGTAACGGCAAGCTTACCATTACCTCCGCATCCAACGGTATTACTTCCAATGATTCACTCGAAATGTATGGCGGTACATATGATATAATTGCCGGCAACAACGGTCTTAAAGGCAAGGACAATGTTTATATCGAAAATTGTGATATTACAATCACCTCTGAAAATGATGGCATCAAATCAACCAACGCTGATGACTCAACCTTAGGTTACGTAGCAATTGCAAGCGGTAATATTAATATTACTGCTTCAGGTGACGGAATTCAGGCCGAAACAAGTGCATTTATCTCGGGAGGTACACTCTCTATTATATCAGGCGGTGGAAGTTCCAATGCATCCAAAGCATCACAAGGCCAGCAGTTCAATCCATTTTGGGGACAGATGGGTGGCAACACACAGACAACCGATGAAACAAGCTGTAAAGGTATAAAAGCCGGTGTTGACATCACTATTGACGCAGGAACAGTTACTATTGATTCTGCAGACGATGCACTTCATTCCAACACAAACATGACTATTAACGGCGGTGAATTTAATCTGTCAAGCGGCGATGACGGAATGCACTCCGATACTCTTCTCACAATTAACAACGGTACTGTTAACATTACAAAATCTTATGAAGGTATTGAAAGTGCAGATATAATTTTTAATGGTGGTCATATATCAATTATGGCAAGTGACGACGGTATAAATGCTGCCGGCGGCAATGATGATTCACAAGCAGGCGGCATGTGGGGCGGCGACCGTTT
This sequence comes from Lachnospiraceae bacterium, assembly GCA_045593945.1. Classification (GTDB taxonomy): domain Bacteria; phylum Bacillota; class Clostridia; order Lachnospirales; family Lachnospiraceae; genus SIG300. Next base: position 2,062 of record JAZNXQ010000299.1, read on the forward strand.
TAATCCGATGGGCGAAGCCGGAGACCAGAGCGTTACAATTAACGGCGGTTACATCTACATGAATGCTTCCGGCGACGGACTTGATTCCAATGGCAGCATTAACATGCAAGGCGGCACGGTAATCGTTAACGGACCTACCAACAGCGGTAACGGGGCTCTTGACTTCGGCAGAACCTTTTCCTATAACGGCGGTTCAATTATTATTTCAGGAAGTTCAGGAATGCTCCAAACGCCTACTGCTTCCTCTTCTACTGTCAATTCAATATGTATTGTATTTACTTCAACAATTACAGCAAACTCTGTAATAAAAATTGAAGATAAAAACGGCAATGAAATACTTGCTTACTCCTCTCCAAAAGCATATAATGCTCTTATAGTAGGTTCTTCATTATTTAAAGAAGGCGAAACTTACAAAATATATACAAACGGAACTTATACCGAAGGCACTGTTGTTAACGGAGTATATTCCGGCGGAAGTTATAACGGCACCGAATATGCAACCATCACTGTTTCCGGAAGTGTAACCACTCATGGTTCAGGTGGTGGCATGGGCCCCGGAGGAATGGGCCCTGGCGGTGGCGGCATGCGTCCCGGTGGCAATATGGGCGGCGGTATGAGACCCGGAGGAAGATAAAATGGCAAAAGACCAGGCAGTTTTTAAACGTTATGAGAAAAAGTATCTCATGAACGAAGAACAATATCAAAAACTAACTGCCGTAATTGATGAACACATGAAGATTGATCAATACGGCAAGCACACAATATGCAACATATATTTTGACACCCCTGACTTTTACCTCATACGCAGGTCAATCGATAAACCTGCTTACAAGGAAAAGCTCAGATTAAGAAGCTACGGTATACCGTCAGAGACTTCTAAGGTATTTGTTGAGCTCAAGAAAAAATTTAAAGGTGTTGTATATAAAAGGCGAATAAAAATGCCTCTCAACGAGGCCTACATATATCTGACTCAGGGAATTACGGAAGACAGCTCACAAATTAAAAAAGAAATTGATTATTTTATGAGTTACTACCACCCTACACCTAAGATGTACATTGCATATGACAGAATTGCATATTTTTGCGAAGCTGATCCGAATTTCAGAATCACCTTTGACAGCGATATACGTTATCGTGCAGATGACCTTTATCTGGAACACGGTGACCACGGAGATTATCTCATTGACAAAGGCTTCCGCCTGATGGAACTTAAAATTGTCGGAGCAATCCCGCTCTGGTTATCACACATTTTAACAGAACTTAAAATTTATCCTACTTCATTTTCAAAGTACGGAAATATTTATAAAAAATTATTTACCCACGGAGGATTAAACAAATGTTAGAAAGTATTCTTAGTTCATCAGAACCCCTTACACTCACCAATGTACTGTTTTGTGCAGGTGCCGCACTTGTTCTTGGCTTCATCATTGCCTGTGTATATATGGCCGGCAAAAATTACTCCAAGAATTTTGTAATCACTTTAACTCTTCTTCCTTTGCTTGTAGGCATCGTTATTATGATGGTCAACGGCGAACTCGGAACCAGCGTTGCAATTGTCGGCGCATTCAGTCTTGTACGTTTCCGTTCAATTCCCGGAACTGCAAGAGAAATCGCATTCATCTTCTTTGCTATGGGTATCGGTCTCGCAACAGGTATGGGATTTTTACTTTTCGCAGCTATTATGACCGTAATTATAAGCCTTGCTTATCTCCTGCTCGACAAGCTTAACTTCGGCGTTAGCAAGCGAATTAGCAAACAGCTTCGTATTACAATTGCAGAAGACCTTAACTACACGGAAGTTTTTGATGATATTTTTGAAAAATATACAGCTTACAATGAACTTGAGAAAATCCGTACAACCAACATGGGAAGTATGTTTGACTTATATTACATAATAGAATTAAAAGATGCTTCAAAAGAAAAAGAAATGATTGACGAAATCCGTTGCCGTAACGGTAACCTTACAATCATCTGCGGAAAAGTCGAAAAAATGCCGGATTTGTACCTTTAATAACAACTAGTCGACAATTGATTGACTTTAGGAAATTTTCCCTATAAAATATTTTTGTTAATATATTTGATAGAGGGGAATATCAATTATGGACGCTACAATTGCAACAGACATTTCTGTTGCCACTACGTTTACAGGCGACGATACGTTTCGGATTGATGAACTCAAGTCCAGAATTGCTTATCTTGAAAGCGAGAATAAGAAGCTTTCCGATACTGTAGATTGGATGCATGCACTTATCTGGGATTTATACAAGAAACTACGTAACGTTAAGAGCCAAGCATAATAATAAAAATAGCAAGAGGAATGCCAACATTCACTCTTGCTATTTTTTACTCTTATACTAATTTTTCAAGATTAACTCTTATAGCCTTAATAAACTCCTCACTGTTAAGTGTCTCCACATTCTCAAGTGTTGAAAGACAAGCAAGGTCTCCTGTCATCTTGCCTGACTCAATTGTATCGACACAAGCCTTCTCAAGCTTATCTGCAAATTCCATAAGTTCGGGAAGCTTATCCATCTCGCCACGCTTGCGAAGTGCTCCTGACCATGCAAAGATTGTCGCGATGGGATTGGTTGATGTCTTCTCTCCCTTAAGATGTCTGTAGTAGTGTCTCTGAACTGTTCCGTGAGCAGCCTCATACTCATATACACCGCTCGGTGACACAAGAACTGATGTCATCATGGAAAGTGAACCGAATGCCGTAGCAACCATATCACTCATAACGTCACCGTCGTAATTCTTACAAGCCCAGATATAACCGCCCTCTGAACGAATTACTCTGGCAACCGCATCATCGATTAATGTATAGAAATACTCGATTCCGAGAGCCTCGAATTTCTCTTTGTATTCGTTATCGTAGATTTCCTGGAAAATATCCTTGAAAGTATGGTCGTATTTCTTAGAAATTGTATCCTTTGTAGCAAACCATAAATCCTGCTTTGTATCAAGCGCATAATTAAAACAGCTTCTTGCAAAGCTTTCGATAGAGTCATTCTTATTATGCATACCCTGAACAATACCTGCACCCTCGAATGTATGTATAAGTTCTCTTGACTCTCCGTCCGCACCTGTATAAACAAGTTCAACCTTACCTGCAGCCGGAATCTTCATTTCGCTTGCTTTATAAACATCACCATAAGCATGTCTTGCGATTGTAATAGGCTTCTTCCATGTCTTAACGTAAGGCTCGATACCTTTTACAAGAATCGGTGCTCTGAAAACTGTACCATCAAGAATCGCACGGATTGTACCGTTGGGGCTCTTCCACATCTCTTTAAGGTTATATTCTTTAACACGTGCTGCGTTAGGTGTGATTGTTGCACACTTTACAGCAACACCGTATTTGATTGTTGCATTTGCGGAATCCACAGTTACCTGGTCGTCTGTCTCGTTACGTTTCTCAAGACCAAGATCATAGTATTCTGTCTTTAAATCTACAAAAGGATATAATAACTCATCCTTAATCATTGTCCAGAGTACTCTGGTCATCTCGTCTCCGTCCATCTCTACAAGCGGAGTAGTCATTTGAATCTTTGCCATTTTTGTATCTCCTTTAATTAATTTTTCTCTGCTTTTGCCAAAAGGTTTTCGAGTCCGTAATTCTTAATATTATTCATTGTATTAAGAACATGCGCCGTTGCAAGCCTTTCGGCTTCTTCAGGATTTTTCGCCTTAATTGCGTTAAGAATGTTGCGATGCTCACCGTTAGACTTATATGCTCTGCCCTCTGTCGCTATCGTAACCCTTCGCACGCGCTGAATATAATGATGATAATCGGATAAAAGATGATTTATGGTCTTGCTTCCCGAAGCTTCATAAAGAATCTCGTGAAAACGGCTGTCAAGCTCAAATACCTTATTAAAATCACCCTTGGTAGCATAATACTCCGATAAATCAACATTTTCCTCAAGGGCTTTAAGCTGTTCATCTGTTATGGCCTCTACAGCCCACTTTGTACACAAGCCCTCAAGTAATGAACGTATCTCATAAATGTCCTGAATATCCTTAAGCGATATACCTACAACATATGCACCCTTATTCGGAATTATATTGACAAGTCCTTCAAGTTCAAGCTGTCTGAGTGCCTCACGCACCGGCGTTCTGCTGACCCCAAGTTCATTGCCTATTGCTATTTCTTTAAGTTCTTCTCCCTTTTCATACTTTCCTGAAAGAATGTCTTCACGAATCGTATGAAAAACTCTGCC
>JAZNXQ010000300.1:0-3556 GCA_045593945.1 Lachnospiraceae bacterium
CTGCAATCTTCTCAGGCTCATTCTTACCACATGCAATGTAGTCAAGGAAGAATAAAGGCTCTCCACCTGCACATGCAATATCATTAACGCACATAGCTACACAGTCAATACCTACTGTATCGTGCTTGTCAAGAATAAAAGCTAATTTAAGCTTTGTTCCTACACCGTCTGTTCCTGAAACCAAAGTAGGTTTTTCCATGTTCTTGAAAGAAGCCATTGAAAATGCTCCTGAAAAACCTCCAAGGTTAGTAAGCACCTCAGGACGCATTGTTCCCTGCACATGCTTCTTCATTAATTCCACTGATTTGTAGCCTGCTTCAATATCTACACCGGCGTTCTTGTAATCCATCTTTTTTTCCTCCTAAATTGTATATTACATCTGGTCCATATATTCTTTGTAACCAACATTCTCAAGCTTTTCCTTCTTGGCAACAACGCCTTCCTTAAGACCTGCCGCATAATCCTTAACCTTCTGAAGTAACTCAGGGTCTGATGTGGCAAGCATCTTAGCCGCAAGAATACCTGCGTTAAGTCCGCCGTTAATTGCAACTGTCGCTACCGGAATTCCACCCGGCATCTGTACTATTGAATATAAAGAGTCAACTCCGCCGAGTGACTTTGTGTGAATCGGAACACCGATTACGGGCATCGGGAAAATAGCAGCTGCCATTCCCGGAAGATGTGCCGCTCCGCCTGCTCCTGCGATAATCACCTTGTAGCCCTTGCTCTCTGCGTTCTTAGCATAGTCAAAGAAAATGTCGGGCATTCTGTGTGCAGAAATTACAGTCATATCATAGTCGATACCGAATTGGTCAAGAATCTCTGCCGCCTTGCTCATGATAGGAAGATCCGAATCGCTTCCCATAACAATTCCTACTTTTGCCATGTTTGTCCTCTCTTTCGCTTTTAAAAAAATTATTCATCAAATGCTTTATTAAGCAGTTCCGTACCCTGAAGCACGAAACGGCCGTTCTCTATAAGTACGGTCTTGTTACCGTTCTCATCATAAAATGATATCTCGCCAATCTCATGGTACGGAATGGTTATATCGGTATGGCAGTTAAAATATGCCTTCTCGGGCTCACTGTCCCTAAGAACCGAAAAATCATTCTCTCTGGCGATAATCTCCTTACCGTCGGGATTATAAACCTTAAAATCCTCACTTCGGCTGTAACATGTGTCACCGACTGCAAAATGCGGTCCCATCTTCTCGACAATAAGAATAGGCATCTTGTATACTATATCATACTTCTGTGCCATACGGTATGCAGTAGTGTTGGTACCCACTGCAAACTCTCCCATAGGAAGCGTATCATGATTCATGAGTACGTTTTCTTTCACGTACATTTTGTTCGCTGATTCCTCCGGGAAGTTTTTACATGTATAATCTACCACACAACCGTCCTTAAATTCAACCTGAAAATCAATATATTTTAAATCATTGAGATAAACCTCGCTCACATGCAGGATTCCGTCCGTTCCTTTAAGCTTCGGGCTTGTAAAAACTTCACCAAGCGGAATGTTGACGTCAGCCCTACAATTTTCAAACTTAGTCTGCGTTGCCGGATCTGAAAGCTCCACGAGATTAACCGTCAAATCCGTGCGGTTATTACCCTTACCGAGAATTCGCACATAGCTGCATTTATCAAGCTCGTCAATAATTGTCTGCTGCACTTTGCCGTACACATCATTATCTAGAGTATTGATTCTTACAGTCTCCTTAAAAATCTCCTCAAAGTTCTCACCAATTTTCGGAACAGGGAACGCTATGATAGTAAAACTCACCTCATCGTGAGGCATATATTCATCAATTATCGCCCTATTCTTTGAAATATAGTTAAGATGGATTTTGCGTTGCTTGTCGTTAAGCTTTACACACTCTTTCTTATCCTCGGGAGTAAAAGGTTCCTCTCCGAAAGTCTCTATAACAGCAGGCCCCGCATATTCAGATGCATACTGCTTATAATCCTCGTACGTGCTCTTAACAACTGACAGTCTTCTCTCAATAAATGCCTTATCAAGATACAATCCATTATCATAACGATGATCATAATGATACTGTTCATTTACCTTTGACATAATTATATATGTTGAGGAAAGACCAATTTCCGCAAACATCTCGCTTGCACGCTTTACAATTCTCTCAAAGCCCGGGCAAAAGCGAATCTGCACGGTCTTTTTCTTAGAAAGATCCTTATTTGCAATCTCAAAGCCTCTTCTGTAACCGCCAACATAAGTATCGGCAATCGCATCAATATCTTCCTCAGGAAGCGAATTGATAAACTTCGCAGTCTTAATAACATCTTCGGAAACATGATATCTGAATCTGTACAGATATCTTAAATCGTCCCAATTTTCACACTCATTGATTATCTTTGTAATGTAACATTCCTCAGGCACAATTCCTGCAATTATGCCGTGCGCAAACATCGTATCAGAATAATCACTCATATACCAATAAAAAGCGCTTCTTACTTCTTCATACTTCGGAAATTCTTCTTCAAACATATTGTAAATCTCAACAAAAAGCTCAAGTCTTGCCGTTATAAAAAGCTTCTTGTTCTCAAATATATCGCAAATAGCGCTTCTTATATCCGTATAAACCGCCGCAAGAAGCGGTCCGAACTCCTCTCCAAGTTGCTCTGTTGCATACCTCGGATTTGCAAAACTTGTCCCATAGTTATCCTTTAAAACATCTTTAAATAAACTGTGATTGATTGCTTCAAGAGTTGCTTCAGAATTCTTCTTCCACCAGCAGTTTCCCTCCGGTTCAAAAAGCTTAAGCTCATCTGCCACCTCAAGCACTCTTAAAAGGAATGCCGAAACCCTGCCAAAATACGCATCAAACGGCTTAATCGCATCATTTTGTTTCTGTATTGCAAGGATTCGCTCCCTTACAAGTTCAAAACGCTCATCTATAATACTCTGTTCCATAACAATCTCCTTACAAACCAATCAGGAAAATACACCCCATGCCTACAAGTATTACTGCATTGGCAATCGTTCCTATCCACGACAACAAGTAAAAGCTTTCTTCCTGTTTAAAGCTTCTGATTCCAAGATAAATTCCTATCCCTGAAAACCACACGGCAAATACGCCGAGAAGCCCAATTACCGCGCCACCCGCACCGCCTGTCTCATAAGCGAGCAAAACCGCAAGCACAAACATAAGCACCGCAAGTATGGCCATGACAATAGAGCCCATACCTCCCGTTGCCTGCTCTTTATCGGTAAATTTGTATCTTTTTCTATTACCTGCCATGTGCTCTCCTTACCGTAAGAATACGAAAAATAATATAACCAACAAAACCGCCGATTGTATTTAACAATAAATCATCCACATCAAAACAGCCCACTTTAAACACGAGCTGAAATACCTCAAAACATAGACTAAGCATAAAAGTACTTATCATATCCAGTACTATATTTTTCACCTTCGGAAAAAGTATCGGCAGCAATAATCCAAACGGAATAAAACCGACAACATTTCCAAAAAGATTTAAAAATACCGCCTTAAAACCAAGACTTTCACGATATGTCCAAAATCTCTTTATCT
>JAZNXQ010000301.1:0-3843 GCA_045593945.1 Lachnospiraceae bacterium
ATTTAGCGGAGGAAAGATATGGGACGAATTGTTGCTATAGGCGGTGGAGATTTACAATCAAATCATCCAATCAATAAATATATTGTTGATATGGATAATAAAAGTATTCATAATTTGTTGTTTATTGGGACAGCCAGCAAAGATGCAGAGGGCTATATTGATAATATTAAAATTACTTTTGAAAAGATGAATTGTTGTGTGAAAGCCTTGTGTTTAGCAACAAAGAATTATGAGGAAAAAGAGATTGATGAATTATTAGAGTGGGCTGACATTATTTATGTAGGTGGCGGAAATACCTTTTATATGATGGAAATCTGGAATAAATATGGACTTGTTGATAAGTTGAAAGAAATCTACTTAAAAGATACTGCAATTTTAACCGGAATAAGCGCCGGTGCTATGTGTTGGTTTAACTGCGGACACAGTGATAGTGAAGTATTTTGGGTGAATGGTGTTATTGGATACGGTTGGGTTGAAGAGTTGTTAAATTTCCATCCCTATGCATATTGTCCACATTATGAGGAACGGGTAGAAAGCTTTGATAAAATGATACTGGAGAAGTCTGTAGACGGGCTTGCGATGGAAGCAGATACCGCGTTTGTAGAACAAAATGGTGTGATTAATTACATAAAATGTAATGAGGCTTCAAGTGTTTATGTCATAAAACATGATAATGGAAATGTGATAAAAGAACAGGTTGAAATAGAGATGCTTGAATAAATAATTAGGAGGCTACAAAGGAAGGGAATTTGGACTGACGAGTTTGTAAAAAAGGAGAGAATAATTTGAGTACTCTTATTGCAAAAGAATATAAAAGATTTGAAGATATTAAGCATATCAAAGAAGACGGCACAGAGTATTGGAGTGCAAGAGAATTGGCTTCAGCACTTGATTATACACAATGGAGAAATTTTCAAAATGTATTAAAAAGGGCAATGATTGCCTGCGAGACTTCAGGACATCGAATAGAAGACGATTTTGCTGAGGTCAGCAAAATCGTTGATGCAGGTATAAGTAGCAAACCTGTATTGGATTATGAACTTTCTCGTTATGCTTGTTATCTTATAGTACAAAATGGTGATCCGCGCAAAGAAGTTATTGCATTGGGACAGACGTATTTTGCTATTCAGACATACAGACAAGAGGTTGCGGATCATTTTAATCAATTGGATGAAGACAATCGACGGTTGGTAATCAGAGGTGATATAAAACAGTGGAACCAGATGCTTGCGGAAACAGCACATAACGCAGGAGTAATAACAAATGAAGAATTTGCAATCTTTCAAAATGCAGGATATATGGGATTGTATGGAGGATTGGATGTAGAAGATATACATGCACGTAAAGAACTTGAGGTAGGACAAAAAATTCTTGATTACATGGGTAGTACAGAATTGATTGCTAATTTATTTAGAATTTCGCAGACAGAAGAAAAACTTCGAAAAGATCAGGTGTCAGGTGCAGAGAAAGCAACAAGTGTTCATTACAATGTAGGAAAAGAAGTACGAACTGCTATTGAAAAAATCGGTGGAACTATGCCGGAAGATATGCCTAAACCGGAAAAAAGTATTCAGCAGATTGAAAAAGAACAGATGGCAAGGCTTAAGGCTAAGGCAAAAAAAGGCAAGATTATGCTTGACGAATAGAAAACGGATAATTAGGAAGTTACAAAGGGGGAGATTGTATGAAATATTTGCCTATTTTAGAAGAACTGTTTTCGTCTGACAGTATTATTTTTTTATTGATTGGATTGGTTATTGCTTTTGGAATCGGTCTGGGTTTAAAGTCAGTGAAGAAAATAGCAATCGGAATGATTGCAAGTATCATTATTTATGCTCTTTGTGAGTTGATTTCAAATATTATAGCAACATTTTTGGTTGCAATTATTACATTGTTTATCGGAACAGTTGCCATTGGTTGTTTTATCGGTTTTCTGATTGCTTTGATAGTATTAAAAATCAGGGGAAATATATGAACAAGTACATAAAAAATTTAAACAGAATAGAATTCGTAGTTACACTTGCCTGCACGGGCAAGTGTAAGCATTGTTCTGAGGGCGAGCATACAGGCTTTAGTGAGCACATTGACGGCGATGTGGCGGCGCAGGCGGTACGTAAGCTTGCAGGACAGTACAAGATGGATTCGCTGATGACTTTTGGCGGAGAACCGCTTTTGTACCCCGATGCAGTGTGTAAGATACATAGTGCCGCGAAAGAGATGAACATTCCGAAAAGGCAGCTTATAACGAACGGTTTTTTCAGTAAGGACGAAAAAGTTATCCGGGACGTTGCTACAAGGCTTGCGGACAGCGGAGTAAATAATCTGCTTTTGTCGGTGGATGCTTTTCATCAGGAGACGATACCGGTAGAGCCGGTGCTTACCTTTGCAAAGGCTGTTAAAGCCACGGGAGTTCCGATTAGACTGAATCCCGCGTGGCTTGTAAGCGAGGACGCAGACAATCCTTATAACCACAGAACCAAAGAGCTTATAAAGTTATTTGAGGATATAGGCATAGAAGTCGCGGAGGGCAATGTGATTTTTCCGAGCGGCAATGCACTTAAGTTTTTGAAAGAGTATTTTGAGCCGGATAAGGCGTATTTAAATCCTTATGAAGAGAACCCTGAGGATGTAAGAGCAATATCAGTTGAACCAAACGGTGATGTTTTGCAGGGTAATATATACAGGGAAGATATTTTGGATATTATTGAAGAATACAAACCCATAGAAAGAGAGGATATGTAATGATACAGAACGAAAATGATTTAAGGGAAATAATTGAGAAGGTTAAAGCCTGCGAGGCTGAAATCGGCAAGGCGATTATCGGTCAGAAGGATGTAATAAGACAGGTTATTCTTGCGATGCTTACCAATGGTAACGTGCTTCTTGAAGGTGTGCCCGGTCTTGGTAAGACACAGCTTGTAAAAACAATAGCGAAGGTTTTTGATATTCAGTTTTCAAGAATTCAGTTTACACCCGACCTTATGCCTGCGGACGTTACGGGTACGAACCTTATCGTAAAGGAAGACGGACAGAACGTATTTAAGTTTGAGCCCGGTCCCGTATTTGCGAATATCGTACTTGCGGACGAGATTAACCGTGCGACTCCGAAGACACAGTCCGCACTTCTTGAGGCGATGCAGGAGAAGACAGTTACGGTCGGCAAGCAGACTTATCCGATGCCAGAGCCTTACATGGTTCTTGCAACACAGAACCCTATCGAGAATGAGGGAACATATCCTCTGCCTGAGGCACAGCTTGACCGTTTTATTTTTAAAATCCACGTGGATTTTCCGACGCTTGAAGAGCTTAAGGAAATCATGGATATCACCGTAACCAACAAAAAGACAGAGATTAACGCGATAATCAACGGTGAGGATATTATCCGCATGCGTAATGTGATAAGGGACATGCCTATCGCAGATGCTGTACAGGAGTATGCGCTTAAGCTTGTCGTTGCAACACATCCCGAGCTTGCGACAGCTACGGACTATGTTAAAAAGTATGTTGCCTGCGGTGCGAGCCCCAGAGCCGCCCAGGCTATTTTCCAGACGGCAAAGGCGCGTGCACTTATTGAAGGCAGAGCAAATGTTGCGTTCGAGGATATTAAGGCAGTGGCATATCCGGCACTCAGACATCGTATAATGCCGGGCTTTGAGGCACTTGCCGACGGAATCACAACGGACGAGATTATTACTAAGATTATTGAAAGCATTGAGATGTAAATTGTGATAGTATAGATTTTTTGCAGGAGTAATAATTATATGGCAGACGAAAAGATTTTTAATGCTGAGTTTTATCACAAATTAAATACCTTCAGAATGTCTATGAAGATGCGTCTTGCCG
>JAZNXQ010000302.1:0-1609 GCA_045593945.1 Lachnospiraceae bacterium
GTCATCAGTACCAAGTGCCCTTCATCAGCTTCCGAATCATCAGCGACATTCCGCTGAAGGACAACAAGGCGCAACAGTACTTCGACTTCTGGGAAAAAAGTCGGAGGCCAAGCGGTCTTAGGAAGACAACTCTAGGTTGCAACTCCTTGGCTCACAGAACGACATGGCTACGATCCGACTTGTCATCAGTACCAAGTGCCCTTCATCAGCTTCCGAATCATCAGCGACATTCCGCTGAAGGACAACAAGGCGCAACAGTACTTCGACTTCTGGGAAAAGATTTCCGACAACTCGTTCAACGTAACTAAGAGTTTTTTATTAAAGTTGACGAGTTGATTGCAATTAAACTCTCATCCCTAATCCAACTCAGTGAGTATTCACTCCCCTCTCATTATGGAGAGGGGTCGGGGGTGAGGCTTCTCATCCTCATCTATAATTAAACATCTTTTATTATGAAAAAAATACCAAGTTTCACCATCGACCACGACAAACTGCTTCGTGGCATCTATGTGTCGCGCAAGGATAGCGTGGGTGGCGATACCGTTACCACCTTCGACATCAGAATGAAAGAACCTAACCGCGAACCAGCTCTGCATCAAGGTGCGCTCCATACCATTGAGCATCTGGCTGCTACGTTCCTGCGCAACGATAAGGAATGGCAAGACCGCATAGTGTATTGGGGACCGATGGGATGTCTTACCGGTAACTACTTGCTAGTAAAGGGCGACCTTGAGAGCAAGGATATTGTTGACCTCATGAAGCGCACTTTCCTGTTCATTGCCAACTACGATGGCGAGATTCCCGGTGCAGCACCGAAAGACTGCGGCAACTACCTGTTGCAAGACCTTCCTATGGCACGCTATGAAGCAAAGAAATATCTGACCGAAGTGCTTGAGGTAATCAAAGAAGAGAATCTTATTTATCCGTAACTTTTATTGCCTTTTGCTTATTTCATACAGAGAAATCATTAAAGGCTATTAAGTTCGTTGAAGCTAATGGCATTCGAGAAATAGTCATGTCACTTTTTTACACGCACCGTGTAACACTTTTACATGCACTGTGTAATAGTATTACCCGGTGCGTGTAATATCATTACAAGATATTTGTAAAAATCTTGTAATCCCGTATTTACCATTCCGGTTCATCCACATACCTATCGAAAACAACACCGTCTGTATATCCATAAGCCTTAAACGTATTGCTTATAAACTCCTGTTCTTCCGGTGTAATTGGCAATATCCCATTGCGACGCTTATAGTATGAGCCATTACCAAAATATGAATTTATTGCATTGCGCAACGGTGCTATATTATTGGCAAGCACATTATCATAAGAATGTTTCATGCCATAAGCCATCTTCACAATCTTCTTTTCCTTAAAATACCGGCACGTCTTTCCGCCGAACATATCCGGATTAAGCACTTGCAAAAAGACATCCTTTGACTTTCCATATTTTGCAGCCAGACGGCGCAGGCATTGTTCTGAACACTCACAATTGTCATTAATACAGAACAAGTAGTGCTTAGGCAAACTCTTATAAACAATATCCTCTTCCATGTCCTTGTTTCGATTTAAAATTATTAGTATATCTGCAAAAGTAATTGATTTT
>JAZNXQ010000303.1:0-2144 GCA_045593945.1 Lachnospiraceae bacterium
TGATTGTGTACTCTGATTTAAGCACTTTTGCACTTCCTTTACTATACTTCTCTCGTATATATATTCCCTTCCTGTTTAAGTATCCGATAGTCCCTCTGCCTGTCATAGCTTAAATACTTCTCCGGAATAAAACGCTCCATATGCACCTCTGCATTTAAAAGAGCTTCATTTAATGACGTAAAAACCGAGTCCGACTCACCTTCTACTCCCACTCCGACATCTATTATCAGACAGTCTGACTCAAACAAAGTCAGTCTTCCATCTGCCTCCTCCAGACCGATACCTGCAAGCTGTGCCTTATGCCCGGTAACTATACCCTTAATTTCTGCAATAAAGGCGCGTATTTTATCATTAACGCTGTTCTCATATTTTTTAAGAAAAGCTTCATATTCTGCTAAAAAATCGGTTATTATGGTATCTTTATCGGACACCTCTCCCGATACAACAACCTCAAGCATGTCAATATGTCTTGAAAGCCGCACAGCATCATTTTTCAAGTCATGTATCGCCGCAAAGGCTTTTTTATCCAATTTTCCGTCCATAACACTGCGCTCCTTTCCTCAAAGCTATTCTAATATTTATGAAAAAATTCTCTGCGCACCGCTATACAAAGAACTTTTTCATAAATACTATAATAAAACTGCGGAACCGGCAAGTGTCGGCCCCGCAATAATGATTACTTTAGAAAATAATAAAGAACTTCGCGATAAACAATACTGAAAGCAATATCGTAAGCCATGAAACCTCTTTAATCTTACCTGTACAAATCTTAAGAACTGAGTATGCGATAAGACCGATTCCGATTCCGTTACCGATACCGCTTGTACCAAGCATGAAGATTAAAAGAAGAACTACAGGAACTACCTGTGTATAATCTGTGTAATCTACTTCTTTAAGAGAACCCATCATAAGGATTCCTACAAAGATAAGTGCTGCCGATGTGGCGGGCGGTGGAATAAGTGCAGCGATAGGTGCGATAAACATACAAGCAAGGAATAATAATCCTGTCACAATTGAAGCAAGACCTGTACGTCCGCCTGCCTCAACACCTGAAGCTGACTCAATAAATGTTGTAACTGTTGAAGTACCTGTACAAGCACCTACACATGTTGCAATTGAATCTGATAACATAGCTTCCTGCATGTTAGGCATATTGCCGTCTTCATCAATCATGTTAGCTCTCTTAGCTGTACCGTACAATGTACCGATTGTATCAAACATATCTACCATACAGAAAGAAACAATCGTCATGATAGCTGAGAACACACCGATGGAGAAGAGATTCTCAAAGTTAAATTTGAAGAATGTCACTTCAAACATATCCTTAAACGGCGGTATAAAGCTTGCGCCCTCAAGTGAAGCGAACGGATTAATACCGATGATTGCTTTACCTGCAAAGAATACGACTGAAGAACCGAGCATACCGATTAACACTGCACCTTTAACCTTCTTCTGACTTAAAACCGCCATAAGGAAAATACCGATAAAGGTTGTGATAACATACAATACCATCATTTTATAGTCTGCTCCGAGAGCCTCCTTAGTAACACTTGCACCGTTACCAAAGAAGCCGTTAAGCATGTAATAATCAGCGAACTGACCAAGACCCGCGTTAGAAGTAAAACCTACATTAACAAGCATAAGACCAATACCTGCGGGGATACCTACTCTTACAGCCTTCGGAATAGCATCTACAATCTTCTCTCTTACTTTAAAAATCGTAAGGATTGTAAACAAAATACCTGAAATCAAAATAATAACAAGACCTGCCCGGAAGCCTTCCACATAGCTTATACCTGCCGCAGCCGCTATCTGAGCAACTACAGTAGCAAAGTATGAGTTAAGTCCCATACCGGGTGCTAAAGCAAATGGCTTATTCGCCAAAATACCCATAAGGAGTGTTCCGACTGCAGCCGAAATTACGGTTGCCATAAATACGGCATTCCACAGTTCCTGTCCGTTTGCACCAAAACCGGTAAGCAAATTGGGGTTGAGCGCAATAATATACGC
Source organism: Lachnospiraceae bacterium (assembly GCA_045593945.1). Taxonomy (GTDB): domain Bacteria; phylum Bacillota; class Clostridia; order Lachnospirales; family Lachnospiraceae; genus SIG300. The sequence continues at coordinate 2,011 of JAZNXQ010000303.1, forward strand.
CATTGTCATGAATGTTGAAAGACCTGCAACAACTTCTGTTCCTACAGTAGTGTTGTTTTCTTTCAGTTTGAAAAACTTTTCAAACATCTTCTGTTCCCTCCTAAATATAGTTTTGTAACCCATATTCCGGCCCC
>JAZNXQ010000304.1:0-2020 GCA_045593945.1 Lachnospiraceae bacterium
CTGATATGGCTTGCGATTTTAATACTTCTTCTTTTAATCGAAATTTTCACGTTGGGACTTACAACGATTTGGTTTGCGGGAGGAGCATTAATTGCGTTTATCGCAGCAGAACTCGGAGCGCCGTTGCCGGTACAGATTGTATTGTTTTTGGTGGTTTCGCTTGCGCTTTTGATTTTTACAAGACCTGTTGCGCTCAAGTATTTTAACGCCAAGAGGACGAAGACTAATTCGGAAAGTCTTATTGGTAAGCAGGCTGTTGTTACACAGGCTATTGACAACTCAGACGGAACCGGTGAAGTTACGGTGAACGGACTTGTGTGGACGGCCAGAACTGAAAATTTCTCGGGCAGTATTGAGAAAGGTAAAACAGTCACGATAATTGCTATTGATGGTGTAAAATTAATTGTTAGGGAGGATATTGAATTATGATTACTTTATCAGGAATGGAATCAGGATTAACTGCACTTTTGATACTTTTGGTACTTATTTTGGTTTTAATTGCATCATGTATTAAGATTGTGCCCCAGGCACAGGCATTTGTTGTTGAGCGTTTGGGAGGCTATCAGGCAACATGGTCGGTTGGTATCCATCTTAAACTTCCGATTATCGACAGAGTTGCAAAGCGAGTTCTTCTTAAAGAGCAGGTAGTAGACTTCGCACCCCAGCCGGTTATCACCAAGGATAACGTTACAATGAGAATTGATACAGTAGTATTTTATCAGATTACAGACCCGAAGCTTTATGTGTATGGTGTAGAGAACCCGATTATGGCTATTGAGAACCTTACGGCTACTACACTCCGTAACATCATCGGTGATTTGGAACTTGACCAGACACTTACATCCAGAGAGATTATTAATACAAAGATGCGTACATCTCTTGATGTTGCAACAGACCCTTGGGGAATCAAGGTTAACCGTGTTGAACTTAAGAATATCATCCCTCCGGCAGCTATTCAGGATGCGATGGAGAAGCAGATGAAGGCAGAGCGTGAACGTCGTGAAGCAATCCTTCGTGCGGAAGGTGAGAAAACATCTACAATTCTTGTTGCAGAAGGTAAGAAAGCATCAGCTATCCTTGATGCTGAGGCTGACAAGGAAGCAGCAATTCTTCGCGCAGAAGCTAACAAAGAGGCTATGATTCGCGAAGCAGAAGGTCAGGCACAGGCAATTCTTGCGGTACAGCAGGCTAATGCGGATGGTATCCGTTTCATTAAAGAGGCAGGTGCAGATGATGCTGTAATCCAGCTTAAGAGCCTTGAAGCATTTGCTAAGGCGGCAGACGGTAAGGCAACCAAGATTATCATCCCTTCAGAGATTCAGGGACTTGCGGGAATGGTTAAGGCAGTAACAGAGGTTGCAAAAGAGAACTAAAGATATTTTGGAGGAATTATGGTGAATTTAAAGGGAAGAGACTTCCTTACACTCAGGGATTATACAACTGAAGAGATTGAGTATTTACTTGACCTTGCGGCAGATTTGAAGGACAAGAAAAAGAACGGTATAAGATATACACCTCTTACGGGCAAGAATATCGTACTTATTTTCGAGAAAACAAGTACAAGAACAAGATGTGCATTCGAGGTCGCTGCGGCTGACCTCGGAATGAATTCAACATATCTTGACCCGTCATGTTCACAGATTGGCAATAAGGAAAGTATCGAGGATACAGCCAGAGTACTTGGACGTATGTTTGACGGTATAGAATACAGAGGCTTTGGACAGGAGATTGTTGAAGAACTTGCAAAGCATGCCGATGTTCCGGTATGGAACGGTCTTACTGATGAATTCCATCCTACCCAGATGCTTGCTGATATGCTTACAATCCGTGAGCATCTCGGAGAGCTTAAGGGTAAGAAGCTTACATACATGGGTGATGCGCGTTTTAATATGGGCAACTCACTTATGATTACGTGTGCTAAGCTTGGTATGCATTTTACGGCATGTGCGCCTAAGGAATACTTCCCGAGCGCGGAGCTTGTTGCTGAATGTGAAGAGGTTGCAAAGCAGACCGGAGCAAC
>JAZNXQ010000305.1:0-6679 GCA_045593945.1 Lachnospiraceae bacterium
AAAAATATATGAATAAAAATAAAAGTTTTTCCATGTTATATCCAAGTGTAATTGAATATACTTATCTTACAAACAGGTGCGAAATTTGTTTTTGCACAGCAGTAAAACATGGTATAATTGTTATACCGAATATTAGGAGGAGAAAAATGAAAAAGAGAGTAATCAGTATGTTACTTATGACCGCAATGGTTGCTGCATTATTTGCAGGTTGCGGTAAAAAAGGAAGCTCATCAGGTGATGAGGTTGTTTTGAAGTGGGCTATCTGGGATCAGGCTACAACACAGTATTGGACTGATATCAAAGAAGCTTATGAGGCAAGCCATGAGAATGTAAAGATTGAAATGGTTGACCTTGGTTCTACAGATTATATGACAGTTCTTGCAACAGAATTGTCAGGTAGCGGAACAGATTTTGACGTTGTAACAATTAAGGACGTTCCCGGTTACGCAACATTGGTACAGAAGAATGCAATTATCTCTTTAGATGATTACATAAAGAAAGATAAGGTTGATCTTGCAAAATATGCAGGTGCTACAGACCAGGTTACAGTTGACGGTAAGCTTTATCAGTTACCTTTCAGAAATGACTTCTGGGTTGTATTTTACAACAAGGACATTTTTGATAAGGCAGGCGTTGCATATCCTACAAACGATATGACATTCGCAGAGTATGATGCTCTTGCAAGAAAAGTTACAAAGACAACATTCGGTGCACAGGTATACGGTACACACTACCATACATGGAGAAGTACAGTACAGTTACTTGGTGTACTTGATGGCAAGCACACTATCTTAGATGGTGAGTATTCATTCTTAAAGCCTTACTATGAATTAGTTCTTAATCAGGAAAAAGACGGCGTATGTAGAAAATACACAGACCTCAAGACAGAAGGTTTACATTACTCAGCAGCATTCTCAGGCGGAGATGTTGCAATGATGAACCAGGGTTCATGGTTTATTTCAACACTTATCACTAACATTAAGAGCGGCGAATATGATGCTAAGCTTTGCGGTAACTGGGGTATTGTTAAATATCCTCATGCTGATGGCGTAGAGGCAGGTTCAACACTTGGTACAATCACAGGTCTTGCTGTAACATCAGCTACAGACAATGCTGACGAAGCATGGGATTTCGTTAAGTGGGTAAGTGGTGAAGAAGGCGCTAAGGTTATGGCTTCAAGCGGTAACTTCCCGGCAATCATGACAAGCGATATTGCTAACATCATCACAGCAATCGAAGGCTTCCCGACAGATGCAGCAAGTAAAGAAGCGCTCAATGTTTCTAACTTGTATCTTGAAGTACCTTATGCTCCCAACGTATCAGAGATTAACTCAGCTCTTGATTCTTACCATGGAAGTATCATGACAGGTGAAATGTCAATTGCTGACGGTATTAAGGCTATGAACGATGCAGTAGCTAAGATTCTTAACAAATAGTTTGTGAAATAACAAATTCAGAGGGGTCGTATAAGCTATGCGGCCCCTTTATTGTTAAAACGAGAGGAGAATATTTATGCCTAAGACAGATGAAATTCAAAAGGCAGAAAAAATTGCTTCTTTGCAGGAAAGACTTACAGAGTTAATAGCAGCTGTAATGACGGAAGAGGATTTGAAGCTTAAGCGCAAGATGATTAAGAAAATCGAGAAGCTTAACCGTCAGATTGAAAGATTAAAGTCAGGTAGTTTGTTAAGTCGTGAGACAAAGAGAGATTTAGTGGCGTATTCGTTCATTGCGCCCAACTTTATAGGATTTTGTGTGTTTACATTAATCCCGATTATATTCGCGTTTGCACTTGCTTTTATGGAGTGGGACGGAAGTAACCCGATAAAATTAATCGGTTTAGAAAATTTTAAAAATCTTGGCGATGATATATTTTTCAAAGCCGCGTTAAAAAATACCATTATATATTGTATCGGAACTGTACCGCTTACGATGATAGCATCGCTTGCGCTTGCAGTCATTTTAAATCAGAAAGTAATAGGAAGAGGTTTTTTCAGAACAGTTTCCTTTTTTCCATATGTTGCGTCTCTTGTAGCAATTACATCGGTTTGGAAAATGCTTTTCCATCCGTCTAAGGGACCGGTTAATTCAATTTTACATAATTTTTTCCACGTTTTGCCGGAGGATTTGCCACAGTGGTTTAGCGGAACACTCGTACTTGTGTCGATGATTTTGTTCAGTGTATGGAAATACATGGGCTACTATATGGTAATTTACCTTGCGGGACTTCAGGGAATTTCAGCAGAGCTTTATGAGGCTGCAGCACTTGACGGTGCGAATACTTGGAAGAAATTCCGATATATTACATGGCCGCAGTTAAGCTCGACAACCTTTTTCGTTGTCGTAATGCTTACGATTAACTGCTTTAAGGTGTATGATATTGCCGTAATGCTTGCGGGCGGAGGAAGCGGAGAGCTGACTACCTCAGCAACGGTTCTTGTATACTACATATACCAGAAGGCATTTATCGATTGGAATCTCGGTTATTCAAGTGCAGTTGCGATGGTACTCTTTGCAATGGTTCTGCTTGTAACGATTATTCAGTTTGCGGGACAGGCGAAGAAGGAACGGGCATGATTACAGAGCAATGTAGTATCAGAAAATACCGTGTAAGAAAGGCGTGAGAAAAGTAATATGAAATCAGCACATAAAAAAGCTGTTTTAAGCAAAGTGATATTATATATTATATTAATTGCGATTGCGCTTATGATGATTGTTCCGTTTTTATGGATGCTTTCTGCCTCAATTAAGAGCGACAGGGAGGTATTCCAGATGAATCCGTTTGTCTGGATTCCGGAGGTTCCCAGATGGAAGAACTACGTGAATATCTGGAAGAAGATTCCCTTTGGAAAGTTTGTAGGTAATACGGTTTATCTTACAATCGTTGTTACGTTTTTGCAGTTACTTACAAGTAGTTTTGCAGCATATTCATTTGCAAAACTGAATTTTAAACATAAAAAGTTTTTGTTCCTTGCATATATTGCTACAATAGCAATGCCCTGGCAGGTATACATGGTTCCGCAGTTCATTATGATGCGAAGCATGGGACTTAACGATAAGCTTCTTGCAATAATATGTCTTCAGGCATTCTCTGCGTTCGGAGTGTTTATGATGAAGCAGTTTTATGAAGGAATTCCGGATGATTTGTGTGAAGCGGCAAGAATTGACGGTATGAGCGAGTATAAGATTTATGCCAAGATTATGCTTCCGCTCTCAAAACCGGCATTATCGACACTTACTATTTTTACATTTGTTGCAACCTGGAATGATTATTTGGGACCGTTGATTTATTTGAAATCACAGGAAAATAAGACAATCCAGTTGGGACTCAAAATGTTCATCAGCCAGTATTCTTCAGATTACGGTTTGATTATGGCTGGTTCTGTATTATCATTGATTCCTGTACTTGTAGTATTCATGTGTCTGCAGAAGTTTTTCGTGGAAGGTGTGGCATCCACAGGTCTTAAAGGTTAAAGCATATATATCCATCCTTTTTTTATAATTCTTACCAAAAGAGGTACCGGTATAACGTTTGAACACGTATATGCCGGTACCTCTTTTTTAAAGACTATTTATAAATTCTTCTACAAGTTTTTCATAGCGCTCGGTGTCCATAAGATAACTTATTCCGTGTCCTGCATCCGGGAAGGTGTGAAACTTAATAAGGTCGGGACGTACATTGTGGATTTCACGGCTCATGTCACACGGAACAAAACGGTCGTCGTCACCGTGGATTAGCAGAATCGGAACCTTTGCACACTTTACAGCATTAACGGGACTTGATTCGTATATGTTGAAGTGTCCGAATATAAATGCACCAAGTACAATAAAAGGAAATGCAATCGTAGGCGGATAGCCAATATCTTTGCAGACCTTTTTGATGATTGCTTTTGGAGAACTGTAAGGACAGTCCGATATTATTCCTATAACATTGTCCGGTAATTCAAGGTCATTTACCATAAGGACGGTTGCTGCACCCATGGAGAGTCCTGACAGGATAATACGCTTGTCCTTTCCGAAACGGTTAATGGCATAGTTAATCCAACTTAAACAGTCACGGCGTTCCTTGATGCCGAAGGTAATTGTACTGCCGTCGCTTTTGCCGTGGGAACGCTGGTCTATCAGAAGTTCGTTGTAACCGAGCCGGTGCGCAAGTTTGCTCCCGCCGCAATAATCACGTAAGGCAGTACTTTTATATCCGTGAAACTGAATTTCAAGTGGTGCATCATCCGAAACGTGAAAGTATCTGGCAAATAGTTTTTTGCCATCATAAGAGGTGATGCATACTTCTTCGAATTCTGTCTCAATCATGGAGTCAATCATCTTGGTCATACGAGGCCACAGTGGTTCGTATTGCTCGCCTGGTGGCAGGTCATAGTAATTGTCACGACCTTCTACCGGGTTGAAAAATGCCATGTGGTATGCCCAGTATGATATCGCAAGTATCAGAATTATGATAATAAAAGTGATAATTAAGGGTATCATGGTAGTTGTTATCCTTTGAATAAAAAGTCTTAATTTGAATTATATGTGGGATAAAAATCTTTGTCAATAAATCGCAGACAGAACGGAAAAAAAGATTGATATTTGTCTGCTGATAAGGGATAATAAAAGGAGATGATTAAGGGCGAATTCGCCCGGCAACGAAAGGAAATATAATAATGCAGTTTTTGTTTTTCTTTATATGCTTCGGAGCATCTATAATAGGTGCAATATGCGGAATCGGCGGCGGAGTAATTATTAAACCGCTTCTTGATGCTTTCGGGATTTTGGAGGTATCGGTTATAAGCTTTTTGTCAGGATGCACGGTGCTTTCTATGAGTACATATTCTATGATTAAGAGTAAAAGAAGTAAGGATTCCAAGATTGAAAAAGCGACATCGCTTCCGCTTGCAATAGGTGCGGCAGTCGGCGGTGTGCTCGGGAAGTGGTTGTTTAGAGTGTTAGTGTCGGGATATGACCAGAATATGGTCGGAGCAATACAGGCGGCATGCCTTCTTGTAGTTACGCTCGGGACACTTGTTTATACACTTAAAAAAGATAGTATTAATACAATTCATGTTGAGGAAGCTTCTAAATGTGTCATAATCGGCATGGTGCTCGGGATAATGTCGTCGTTTCTTGGAATCGGCGGCGGTCCGATTAATCTTGTCGTACTGTATTTCTTTTTCTCGATGGGAACTAAACAAGCGGCAGAAAATTCACTATACATAATATTTTTCTCACAGCTTGCAAGCCTGTGCTTCTCGATTATTACGAGGAGTGTACCGGAATTTGACGTCTGGCTTTTGGTGCTTATGGTACTTGGCGGCATCGGTGGCGGATTATATGGACGAGAGCTTAACAGGAAGCTTAAGGAGGAGGCGGTTGAGAAGCTTTTCATAGGGCTAATGGTCGTTATAATGCTTATCAATGTATATAATATTTACAAGTTCTTATAGTATATGTGGGGGATTCATTTATGAAAAAAGACAAAATTAAACGCTTTGATTTTGCGAAAAAACCGTATAATCCGTGCTTTCTTATGATGGCGGCAAAGCTTATTATCAGTTGGCCGGATTTGAAAAAGAGAAAATTTAAGCTTGAGAAGGTCAATATGGAAGGTCTTGACGGACCGTATCTTTTGTTGGTTACGCACTCTTCAATGGTTGATTTTAATGTTATGCTCAAAGCAACACATCCGCGTAAAGTTAATAATGTTATGACCCTGGAAGGTTTCAAGACTTATACGGAGCCGCTTATGCGTTCGCTTGGTGTTATCGGAACCAGGAAGTTTATACGTGATACGAATCTTATCAGGAATATAAAATATTCGGTAAGCACACTTAAGAATATTTTCGTGCTTTTCCCGGAGGCAAGATATTCGCTTGACGGTTGTACGTCTTTTCTTCCGGATTCTGTAGGAAAGATGGCGAAGCTTCTTGGTGTGCCCGTAGTTGTGCTTAAGATTCACGGTAATTTTGTAACCTGTCCGCAGTGGAATAAGATTAATAAAAAGACTTATGTCGAAGCTGTTATGGAGCAAATTGTTACAGCGGATGATATGAAGGCGATTTCTCCTGACGAGATAAATGCGCGTATCAGGGAGCATTTTGTATATGATGATTTCAAGTGGCAGGCAGACAATAAGCTTAAGATAGATCATCCCAAAAGAGCAAACGGATTGCACGCCTTGCTTTATAAATGTCCCGCATGTCTTGCAGAGTCACAGACTGATTCGGAAGGGACCGAGCTTTGGTGTAAAGCCTGCGGCAAGCGTTGGAACATGGATGAATACGGCAAACTTCATGCCTTGGAGGGTGAGACGGAATTTGAGCACATTCCTGATTGGAGTAACTGGGAGAGAGCATGCGTCCGCAAAGAGATAGAAGACGGTACATATTACTTTGAGGATACGGTAAGAGTTGAGACTTTGCCTAACGCATGGAAGTTTTACAAGCAGGGCGAAGGCAAATTCATTCAGACTCCGACCGAGACGACTGTTAAGTGTAATTATTACGGAGAGGATTATACACTTACAAGAAGTGCGAAAAATCTCGAGAGCATGCATATCGAGTACGATTATCTTGGCAGAGGCGACTGCGTGGATATATCGATTCCTGACGACAGCTTCTGGTGCTATCTGTCTAAGCGGGATGCGATAACGAAGATTTCGTTTGCGACAGAGGAGATGCATAAG
>JAZNXQ010000306.1:0-3261 GCA_045593945.1 Lachnospiraceae bacterium
CCTAAATCTGGCGTGTCTGCCAGTTCCACCACATCCGCGTGATAGCGGGAATCCGCTATAAATTAAATTGGAAATCTTACGTGTAAGATTTCCAACTGAGACATCGGGGATTCGAACCCCGGACAACTTGATTAAAAGTCAAGTGCTCTACCGACTGAGCTAATATCCCATGAGCTGGGCTAGCTGGATTCGAACCAGCGAGTGCAGGAGTCAAAGTCCTGTGCCTTACCGCTTGGCGATAGCCCATTATTGAAAAATTTGCGAAGTAAACTTTTACAAAAAAATGTAGTTTCTCGCGTAATAAAAAACAAGCGTACCCAATGAAACAAAAGGTACGTCATTTAAAAAGGGTGGATACAGGGACTCGAACCCTGGGCCTCCAGAGCCACAATCTGGCGCGCTAACCAACTGCGCTATACCCACCATAAACGTGCCTGAAGGGATTCGAACCCCCGACCCACGGCTTAGAAGGCCGTTGCTCTATCCAGCTGAGCTACAGACACATAATTAAATTAATTGGTAATTAAATACCAAAAGCGGGTGATGGGAATCGAACCCACGTATCTAGCTTGGAAGGCTAGTGTTCTACCATTGAACTACACCCGCATATTATACTTTGTGCACAGTCGGGGTGACAGGACTCGAACCTGCGACCTCCTGATCCCAAATCAGGCACCCTAGCCAAACTGGGCCACACCCCGCGAGTCCACTGCTCTCAACAGCGCAGATGTTATTATATCGTAAGGGGCAGAAATTGTCAATATGTTTTCTGAAAAATTTTTTGGCGCTCTTTCACAGGTACTTTTTGCGAACTCTTACACAATAAGTATTGCAGATTTGCGGTGAATTTGCTAATATTAGGGTTGATTAATATTACATAGATATAAGAAGAAAGAAGGATTTTATCATGATAGCAGAAAAAATGGTCGGTTATGTAAAAAACAGTTCGCTCATCAGAGCCATGTTCGAAGAGGGCAAGAGACTTGCTGATCTTTACGGAGCTGAGAATGTTTATGATTTTAGTCTCGGTAATCCCAATGTTCCCGCTCCGAAGGAGGTAGAGGACGCGGTAAGAGCGATTCTTGACGGTGAGGATTCTGTTTTTGTACACGGATATATGAATAACTCAGGTTATGGTGATGTAAGACAGACAATTGCCGATTCTATTAACAAGAAATTCGGTACGGCATTCGGCGAGAATAATATTATTATGACAGTTGGTGCGGCAGGCGGTCTTAACGTTATTTTTAAGACACTCCTTAATCCGGGAGATGAGGTAATTGCTTTTGCACCGTACTTTGGCGAGTATCGTTCATACACAACGAATTATGACGGTGTGCTTGTTGAGATTTCTCCGAATACGGAGACTTTTCAGCCGAATCTTGTAGAGTTTGAGCAGAAGATTACAGCAAAGACCAAGGCAGTAATCGTTAATACACCGAACAATCCTACAGGCGTTATTTATTCAGAAGAGACAATTAAAAAGCTTGCGGCGATTATGGAGAAGAAGCAGAAGGAATTCGGTACGGATATCTATCTTATCTCAGACGAGCCGTATCGTGAGCTTGTATATACGGATGCAGAGGTGCCTTACCTTACCAAGTATTATGCCAATACAATCGTTGGATATTCCTTCAGTAAGACATTGTCAATTCCCGGCGAGCGTATCGGATACCTTGTAATTCCGAACGAGGTTGCAGATAGCGAGCTTGTTATCGGCGCAGCGAATGTTGCGAACAGAATCTTAGGTTACGTTAATGCACCGTCACTTTTCCAGAGAGTTGTTGCAAAGTGCCTCGATGCCAAATGTGATGTTGAAGCTTACAACCGCAACAGAGAGCTTCTCTACGGAGAACTTAGTAAGATGGGTTATGAGTGCGTTCTTCCTGAAGGTGCATTCTACTTATTTGTAAAATCTCCGACTGAGGACGAGACAATTTTCTGTAATGAATGTAAGAAGCACAATATCTTAATTGTTCCGGGTCGTTCATTTGCATGTCCCGGTTATGTAAGAATCGCTTACTGCGTGGCTTACAAGACAATTGAGGGAGCATTGCCGGGCTTTAAGGCTGTTGCTGAAAACCTTATTAAAGCATAATTGTTTTTCTGCGGATAGCTTCCGTAAATATAATTTCGAACCAAGATATGCCAAGCATTTCGACGAGCCTTTTTCTGCTCAAAATTGTTTCAGCAGAGGCTTCAGCATTTTAAAGTCTCGTCTCCATGGCATATAAAAGGTTTGAAATTATATTTACGGAAGTTATCCCGCAGAAAAACCAAGTATAATAATTTCAAGAGGAAAAAAGAATGAAACCTTGGGAAGATAAAGTAAGAAGGGTTACTCCGTATACTCCGGGTGAGCAACCCAAGATTAAAAATATAATTAAGTTAAATACCAACGAGAATCCGTATCCGCCGTCTCCGACAGTTGCAAAGAAGCTTAAAGAGCTTGATACGGATATGCTCAGAAGATATCCTGACCCGAACGTGAGCGACCTTGTAGGTGCGATTGCTGATTTTTACAAGCTTGATAAGTCACAGGTTTTTGTTGGGGTAGGTTCAGATGATGTGCTTGCGATGATATTCCTGACATTTTTCTCAGAGTCGGGCAAACCGGTATTTTTCCCGGATATTACTTATACATTTTATGATGTGTGGGCAAATTTGTTTAAGATACCGTTTGAGCGCAAGGCACTTAACGATAACTTTGAGATAAGTGCAGAGGATTATTACGAAGCTAACGGCGGCGTGATTTTCCCAAATCCCAATGCACCTACAGGAACAGCAGTTTCGCTTTCGTTTATTGAGGATGTACTTGAGCACAACAAGGATGTAATTGTTGTTATTGATGAGGCATATGTTGATTTCGGTGCGGAATCTGCGTTGCCGCTTATTGATAAGTATGACAATCTTTTGGTGGTGCAGACTTTTTCAAAGTCGCGTTCGACTGCGGGACTTAGAATAGGTTACGCTATGGGTAATCCGGAGCTTATTGCGGCACTTAATGCCGTTAAGCATTCCTATAATTCGTACACGATGAATTATCCGTCGATTGCGCTCGGTGTCGAGACGATTAATGACAGAGCGTATTTTGAGGAGACAACGGCGAAGGTTGTTGCAACACGTGAGAACACCAAGAAGGAGCTTGCGGCTCTCGGATATACCTTCGGGGATTCCAAGACCAACTTTATTTTTGCGGCTCATGAGGAGTTTGATGCAAAGGAGATATTTGCGTTCCTTAGAGAGAAGGCAATTATCGTA
>JAZNXQ010000307.1:0-2434 GCA_045593945.1 Lachnospiraceae bacterium
TTGATATCTTCCATAGAATTCCCACCTCAAAAAAACTTAAGGACAGTGTAACATATTTTTCTAACATCTGCAACTTGACAGTTTTATTTTCCGTTTACAAATTATGACGAAAACCTACTCTCCAAAAAGCGCCGTGGACATATACCTCGCACCTGTATCGGGTAAAATAACAACAATATTCTTGCCCGCATTTTCTTCTCTCTTTGCAACCTCAACCGCTGCCCAAAGTGCCGCACCTGCTGAGATTCCGACCGACACTCCGTCAGTTCTTACCACTTCTCTTCCGAGCACAAATGACACTTCATTTTCTACGGCAATTACTTCGTCCATAATGTCTCTGTCAAGAATTACCGGAACAAATCCCGCGCCGATTCCCTGGATTGCATGTGCTCCGCTCTCGCCTTTTGTAAGGACGGGTGAAGAAGCCGGTTCAACACCTATAATCTTAACGTCCGGGTTCTGTTCCTTAAGATATCTTCCGATACCTGTTATTGTTCCGCCTGTTCCTACTCCTGCAACAACCATATCCACCTTGCCGTCAGTGTCCTTCCAAATCTCCGGACCCGTTGTGTCATAGTGCGCCTTCGGATTAGCCGGGTTAGTAAACTGCCCTGCAATAATTCCACCCGGAATTTCTTTTACAAGCTCCTCTGCCTTTGCAATCGCTCCGTTCATTCCAAGCTTACCGTCCGTAAGCACAAGTTCTGCGCCGTATGCCTTAATAAGATTGCGACGCTCCACGCTCATCGTATCGGGCATAACAATTATAGTACGATATCCCTTGGCACTTCCGACTGCCGCAAGACCGATTCCCGTATTACCGCTTGTCGGTTCAATAATTACTGAGCCTTCTTTCAAAAGACCCTTCTCCTCGGCATCTGCTATCATCGTGTATGCAACTCTGTCCTTTATGCTTCCCGCAGGATTGAGATACTCAAGCTTTGCATATACATTCGCCTTAAAACCGTATTTCTCCTTGAGTCCTGCAAGTTCAAGAAGCGGTGTGTTGCCAATTAATTCTGTAATTGATTTATAAATTCTCATAATATCACCTTTTACTTTCCTTTACATTTTTAAAATAGTATGCGTCATCTTCGCACGAAACAACCGTAACATCATTCATACAAAGACCTTCTGTATTCATTGCCTTCATACCACGCTTACCCTTGGCAGTAACATTATCAAGAGTAATGTTAATAAGCGGACTCTCCGGCAAACCTGCCAAGTAAATAGCATTGCCACCAACCGTCTCAAGTTCAATATCCTTAAAGGTTATATCGCGGATTACCGCCGTTCCCTCGTCCACAGGCTCCGTCGCGTCAACATCAAATGTCTCATGACTGTAAAACTGGTCAACATATATTGCACCCCTGAACCAACGGCAATCCTTGTGATCGGTGCTAAAATTTTTGTGGGTAATGTTCTCGTAAGTAATGTTTTCGATAACGTTACCTCTGCCGCGCGGAGCCTTAACAGTTCCGATGCTGAAAGTATCGTTAAACTCACAATCTCTTACAAGCACATTCCTTACACCACCCGACATCTCACTGCCAATTGCCACGCCGAAACCACTGTTAAATGTGCAATCCGTAATTCGAACGTTTTTACAGGGAATTCCGACAGCTCGTCCCTCTTCGTCACGTCCCGACTTAATCGCGATACAGTCATCCTGACTTGCAATCAGCGAATTAAAAATATACACATTGTTGCAGGAATCAGGATCGATTCCGTCACCGTTAAATATATCCTTGTATCTCACACCGTTTTCGTCATACTTCGTATAAACCTGCACATTATTAATGCTCACATCATTACAGTATATGAGATGTACGCACCATGCAGGCGACTGTCTTACCGTAACATCCTGTAAATAAAGGTTGTCCACATTGCGAATACAAACGGCTCTTCCGCGGATACCCGACTTTTCATCCATCTCTGCCCTAAAAAGTTTTTCACCGTTGGCATTAATTACACCCGGGCCGGATATCGTAATATTTTCATGCCTCTCCGTCTGCGACTTTGTATTAACAAGGCTTGCATAGCAAAGCTGCTCTCTTCCCTCAAAACGATAATCCATGAGAGGATAATCCTTGGTATCGGGACTTCCAAGCAGTACCGCGCCCTCCTCAAGAAAAAGTGTCATATTGCTCTTTAAAAAAATCGCACCGCTTAAAAATACACCCTGCGGAATCACAACTTTACCGCCCTCGGGACACTCATCTATAGCACGCTGAATCGCCATGGTATTAAGCGTCATACCGTCGCCAACCGCACCAAAATCCGTAATGTCAATAAGTTCCGGCTTTAGCTTGGTTGTAACAAAAACCGGCTCGCTTTTACCGGAAAGCTCTCTATCCATAGTTATCGCCCTAACAGTAATTGTATACGAAGCATTACTGTCCAAACCTCGAATCGTATATCCCGATTTATCTGT
>JAZNXQ010000308.1:0-3415 GCA_045593945.1 Lachnospiraceae bacterium
CAGATTCTGGGAAATCGGACCGCAGAAGCGTCTCTACGTTCCGGGACCGCTTATTAAGAAAGGCGAGAACGAGATAATTATCTTCGAGACCGAGGGTAAAGTCGGCGATGGAATTACGCTTGTTTGCGAGCCGGATTTGGGTGAATTGAAGTAAATAATAAAAAACATTTGAGGAAACAGTGGTTGGAATGCCACTGTTTCCTTTACTTATTCCCACTTTTGTGCTAAAATGTTAGAATGAAAATAATACAATGCGTGTACTATGCATAAAGAGGAAAATAATGATAATTTTTAAAGAAAATGTGCTTGATGTGGATACATATTTGGCACTCAGAAAATCAGTAAAATGGAAGAGACTTTCAAGAGAACAGGCGCAGAAAGCCCTTGCTAACAGCTTATATACGGTGTGTGCATATGATTTTGAACGTCCCATCGGCATGGGAAGACTTGTTGGGGACGGCGCGGTAATTTGTTATGTGCAGGATCTTGTAATACATCCGGACGCTCAGTATATGGGAATCGGCGGACAGATTTTAAATATGCTTATCGCATATACGGAAGGCTTAAGGCTTGAAGGTACGGAGATGATGCTTGACCTCATGTGTGCGAAGGGGCGGGAACAGTTTTATGAGAGGTTCGGTTTTATTGCAAGGCCGACGGAGCAACTCGGACCGGGCATGATACAGTATCTTAAAGGTGAAAAACAGTAAGGAGATTTGACTATGAGCAGTGCATTTGTAAAAGAACGTATGGCAGGGGTGCTTATGCATCCGACATCTTTGCCGTCACCCTATGGAATCGGTGATATGGGCAAGGGCGCATATGATTTTATAGATTTTCTTGAAAAAGCGGGACAGAGTTTGTGGCAGGTATTGCCGCTCGGACCTACGGGTTATGGCGATTCACCGTACCAGCTTTTCTCGTCATTTGCGGGACAGCCGCTCATTATAAGTCCTGAGAAGCTTATCGAGATGGATTTGCTTTCTGAGGCAGAGGTTGCGGACAATCCTGCGTGGGGCGATAGAGTTGATTACGGTCCTGTTGTTGAGTATAAGACTCTTTTACTTAAGAGAGCGTTCGGACATTTTATGATGAACGAGGATGTGGAGATTGCTGAAAAATATCAGCAGTTTATCCGTACCAATGCTTTTTGGCTTGAGGATTATGCGCTTTATATGGCCTGCAAGGAGCTTCATGGCGGAGCAGCATGGACGGACTGGGAGGATGAGTATAAGAATCCCACGGCTCAGGAAAAAGAGGCAATTAAGAGACGACTTGACGACAAGACAGAGTTTTACAGATTTGTACAGTTTATCTTTTACATACAGTGGAGTGAGCTTAGAGCATATGCGAATAAAAAAGGTATTAAGATAATCGGTGATATTCCAATTTTCGTAGCTTTTGACAGTGCCGATACATGGGCATCCAAGGATTTGTTTAAGCTTGACGAGAAGGGATATCCTTTAGCAGTAGCAGGCGTTCCGCCGGATTATTTTTCGGCGACGGGACAGCTTTGGGGCAACCCTGTGTATGACTGGGATGTTATGAAGGCTGACGGTTTCAGATGGTGGATTCAGAGAATTACACATCAGCTCAAACTGTATGACTATATAAGAATCGATCATTTCAGAGGCTTTGAAGCATTCTGGGCAGTACCGTACGGTGAGGAGACAGCGGTAAACGGTGAGTGGATTAAGGCACCGGGAGATGAGTTGTTTGAACAGATAAGACTCTCGCTTGGCAAGGATATTCCGATTATTGCCGAGGACCTTGGAGTTATCACACCTGAAGTCGAAGCGCTTAGAGATAAGTTCGGACTTCCGGGTATGAAGGTGTTGCAGTTCGCATTTGACAGCGATGCGAGAAATCCTTTCCTGCCTCATATGGCAGTGGCCAACAGTATATGCTATACGGGAACACATGATAACGATACTACACTTGGCTGGTACAATACAGCTTCTGATTACACGAGGAATCACTGCAAAGAGTATCTTAGAATCGGCAGTGAAGGTGTTGTTAAAGCAATGATTGCAACTGCACTTGCAGGGATTTCGAAGATGGCGGTTGTGCCGATGCAGGATTATCTGGGACTTGGAAGCGAAGGCCGAATGAATACACCCGGAGTTGCTGCAGGTAACTGGAGTTGGCGTTGCAAAGCAGATGCTTTTAAGGAAGAACTTGCAGGCGAAATTAACAGACTCACGTATTTGTATGGACGAAAAAATTAAGGCAGGTATTTTTAAATGATACGTTTATTGTTGATAGTTATATTTTTAGTGTTTTTCGTGCTTTTCAGTTTGATTGCACTGCCGATTCTTGCACTTATCGGTAAGTTTAAGCCGCTTACAAGAGATAAGCTGGCTTTCAGATTTGTAACTGACACGTTTAGAGTTATACGTTTTCTGGCGGGAGCCAAGGCTACGGTAACAGGTCTTGACAGGATTCCGAAGGATTCGGCAGTCTTATATATCGGTAATCACAGAGGTTTCTTTGATATCATAATTTTGTACACGCTTGTTCCGGGTCTTACGGGTTTTGTGGCTAAGGAAGAAATTAAAAAGGTTCCGATTCTTAATCTTTGGATGGTTTACATGAATTGCCTTTTCCTTAACCGCAAGGATGTACGAGAAGGTCTTAAGACAATCCTTGAAGGTATTGAGAAGATGAAGAGCGGAATATCAATGTGTATTTTTCCCGAGGGTACTAGAAGCAGGGGAGAATCAGAGGTAGATATGCTTCCGTTTAAGGAAGGAAGCTTCAAACTTGCCGAGAAATCCGGGTGCCCGATAGTTCCGATAGCTATTCGTAATACTGCAAACTGTTTTGAAAAGCAGTTCCCGAGAGTACGTAAGACTCATGTAACTGTTGAATTTGGCGAACCGATTTACATGAATGAGCTTGAGAAGGAAGATAAGAAATTTATAGGAGCATATACAAGGGACAAAATAATAGACATGCTTAAAAGCAGTGTATAAGAATATAACAGGGAGGTTTTTAGACCATGGCGACTACTAAGAATAATTCAAATACAGGAAATGAAAGATATATGGCATATATCGGTTCATATACACACGGCAAGTGTAAGGGTATTACGATTCTTGACGTGGATAATGAAGCAGGAAGACTTACAAAGAGAACAGAGGTGCCGATTAATAATGCGTCATATTTGGCAGTGTCCCACAGCGGGAAATACTTATACTCAATTTGTGATGAAGGACTTGCAGCATTTTTGATTCTTCCGAACGGCAATATTAATCTTATCAATCAGGAATCAATTAACGGCATGAGAGGCTGTCATATTACAATCGACAGAGAAGATAAGTATCTTTTTGTTTCCGGATATCATGACGGTAAGGCGACGGTAGTTTCCATAAGACCTGACGGTGGTATCGGTAAGGTAACCGATGAGGTTTTT
>JAZNXQ010000309.1:0-4748 GCA_045593945.1 Lachnospiraceae bacterium
GCATTGGTATTGCCCGAAATCATAAGATTTTTCTCAAGCTTCTTATACTTAATCCTGTTCTCACCCGGATAACTCTCATCAATCACCTGCTTAAGTTCGTCTGTCTTACTTCCGTCAGCAAAACATATCTCAAAATTCTGATACGTCTGATTGAGAATTGAATCTATGAGCTGACAGAAAAACTTATGGTCAGTCTCGTAAAGCGGTATAACAAAGCTTATCTTGGGACTGTACTCAAATATCTGCTCTCTCTGCTCATCAAGTTCTTTTTTCGTAATACGGTTCTTTTTAAGCCAGTCAGCATATGATATTGCCTTAGCCTTCGGACGATACGTCTTAAGCTTGCGTAAAAACATTTTTACAACATCAACTTTTATTACCGTACGTTCCTTACCGCTTGTAAGCACAACAAAATACTTTTTCCAAAGCTTATATGGAAACTTAATAATAAAGCCGCTCGTCGGGTCACACGCACCCTCAAACATACTGAATACATCCCTGCGCTTGTTGCGGGTAATCTGTGTACCCTCCACAGGAACGTTTTTCTTATCAAACACAGCCACATCCACAACATTGTCGCATGTCTTATCAACGGCCCAACCCGCAAGAGTAATAAATTTGCGACCTATTTTCTTATCATCAAAGCAGCTTGCGATATCCTGTGAACACTCAAGATACTTCGCAATCTTCTTCTTAATCTGTCTTCTGTTTGCCGTGAAAATAACACGTTTCTTATCTGCAGCACTTACTTCTACGGAAACTTCACGCACAGTGTCCTTATCAATATATATTCTTGTCTCAAAACCTACATTGCCAAGAACCGTATATCGTTTGCCATAATAATTATTAACATCAAGACGGCCTTTTTTCTTGATTACTGTCTCACACGGCACACCATCAACCTTCGCGTTTGCAACACACTCGCTACCGTCTGTCGCAAAAAACCAACCATCAACGCCTATATAGCTTCTGCCCTTATCAACACCGTAAATAAAACCGTCAATATACTTCTTAATCTTCATTTATATCTCCTAGCACTGTTCTAATGCTTCTTTTACGGTCTTTGCCATAAATGCAAGCATCTCGTCTGTCATTCCCGGATATACCCCAATCCAGAATGTATCTTTCATAATTCTGTCCGTATTCTTAAGCTCACCGACAACACGGTATCCCTCACCGCTTGCGCGCATCTCATCAAAACACGGATGCTTGGTAAGGTTACCGGCAAAAAGCATTCTCGTCTGAACGCCCTTGCTCTCAATGTAGGGCACGACTTTATTACGGTCCACACCTTCCTTACAGGTAAGCATAAAACCAAACCAGCTCGGGTCTGAATTGTCACATGCTTCAGGCAAAATAAGCTTGTCGGTGCAATCTGCAAGTGCTTCCTTAAGAAACGCAAAGTTCTTCTTACGTCTCTCTACAAAAGACGGGAACTTCTCAAGCTGTGCGCAACCCACTGCCGCCTGCATGTCAGTAGCCTTAAGGTTATATCCGAAATGCGAATACACATATTTGTGGTCATAGCCAAGCGGAAGCTCGCCGTACTGGCGGTCAAACCTGTGTCCGCAAAGATTGTCCATGCCTGAAGGACATGAACAGTCACGTCCCCAGTCTCTGAACGAGCGGATTATTTTGTTAAGTAGCGGATTATCCGTATATACAGCACCGCCCTCGCCCATTGTCATATGATGTGGCGGATAAAAGCTCGATGTTCCGATATCACCTATCGTTCCTGTAAGCTTTGTCTCACCATTTATCGTATAAGTGCTTCCGAGTGCGTCGCAGTTATCCTCCACAAGCCAGAGATTATGCTTATCACAGAATTCTTTAACAGCCTTAAGATCGAAAGGGTTACCGAGCGTATGCGCAATCATAACTGCCTTTGTCTTATCTGAAAGTGCTGTCTCAAGCATATTTACATCTATGTTATACTGCGGAATTGTAACATCCACAAATACCGGCACCGCACCGTACTGAATAACCGGCGCAACAGTTGTAGGGAAACCTGCCGCCACAGTAATGACTTCATCGCCTCTCTTAATCTGACGTTCCTTAAGAAGCGGCGATGTAAGCGTCATAAATGCCACAAGATTAGCGGATGAACCCGAATTAACAAGTGAGCAGTACCTTACACCGAGATACTTTGCAAAGTCAGCCTCAAACTTATCGGTAAATCTTCCTGAAGTAAGCCAGAATTCAAGCGAACTGTCAACAAGATTAACCATCTCCGCCTCGTCATACACGCGTGACGCATACGGAATTCTGTCGCCTTCCTTATATTCCTTTTTTGTGTGATATTTCTTACAGTACTCTGCAGTAAGCTTAAGTATCTCTTCTCTTGCCTGCTGCTCCGTCATATTGTCAAACATAACTATCTCCTATCTGCCGTTCCAAACAATTAAGCTTTAAAAATCTCTTCTATCTGTCCGTCCATGCAGGCAATAACATCTCCGCCTGCCGCATAAACCTTCGACCATTCTACAGTCTTTTCAACAGCCTTTCTTACATTCCACTTAGGCTGCCAACCAAAGACTTTCTTGCACTTCGTACAATCAAGCTTCAAAAAGCCTGCTTCGTGAGGTCCATGGTCGCATTTATTAATCCATTCCTGGCCCTCTCCCCAACTTTCACAAAACATTGTGGTAAGCTCACCTGTGGTAACACAATCAATATCATCAGGTCCCACATTGTAGTATCCTGCATACTTCTTATCCTCTGCCTGTGCCTGCGCAATCATGAGATACACATAAAGCGGCTCAAGCACATGCTGAAAAGGTCTTACAGAATGTGGATTACGCACAATAATCGGCTCCTTTTTCATAGCTGCACGCACACAGTCAGGAATGATTCTGTCATTCGCAAAATCACCGCCACCGATTACATTACCGGCTCTTGCAGTCGAAATCGCAGGTACTTTGACACCGCTCTCGCGGACAGCCTCTTCTGAGAAAAACGACTTCATATAGCTGTGTGTAACAAGCTCCGAGCATGACTTACTGTTAGAATACGGGTCGTATCCGTCAAGCTCATCCTCCTCCGTATATCCGCGTTGCCACTCATTATTCTTATAAACCTTGTCAGTCGTCACGTTAAGGAAGCTTATAACACTCTTACTCTTACGCACACATTCAAGGATATTTACCGTTCCCATAACATTGGTCTCATAAGTATATACCGGGTCCTTATATGAATCCCTTACAATAGGCTGTGCTGCAAGGTGAAAAACTATCTCCGGTTGCACCGCATCAAAAGCTTCACTCAAACGCTTAAGGTCGCGGATGTCGCCGATAACGGAGTTAATCTGTCCGTCTACCCCGCAAAGCTCGTAGAGGCTTGTCTCTCCCACCGGTGAAAGAGCATAACCCGTAACCTCTGCTCCTGCTTTTACAAGAATCCTGCAAAGCCATGAACCCTTAAAGCCCGTATGTCCCGTAATAAATACTTTTTTCCCTTTGTAAAATGATAAATCAAGCATAATCTAGTTTCCTGCTTTCTCTTCAAGCTTCCATCCGAAAAGTCCGCTTTCATCCTTAAAAGTCTTCTCGGTTGCAAACAGCTTAAAGCATAAATTATAATCCTGCGACTCACCGTCTATCTGCGCATATCCGAATAATTCCTCTTCACATTCTTCAGTTCTGTATAGTGTAATGCAATTATTAACATCCGCATCCTTACTGTAGAATTCGGCTCTGTACACCGTTCCGGGCTCAACCTCTACTTTGCCAAGCTCAATATGTGCCCATCCGTTATCTTCAAAGTTTTTGGCATTTACAACAACCGAATGCAAAACCTTGTCCGTGTCATTCTCAACAATTCTTACTTCCAAATCTACATCATTCTTACGATTATAAGTTGCTACCATAACCGACAAGCTATCAAGCTCTCCCACGGAAGTAACAAAAGTCTGGCTTACTGTCTGACCCACAAGAGGACCTGTTATCGTATGTCTGTCGCCGGTCTCATATGCCAGATACGGCGGGAACAATGCCACGATAAAGCATATAGCCGCCGGAATAACAAAAATTCCCACTCCGACAAGAAAACGTGCCCTTATCCAGCCGATACATTTACTTACATCTGCCTTAAAATCATGCTCGCAAAAATAGGGATGTTTAAATATTGCAGATGCCGTAAGAAGCGCCGTAAACACTGTTAAGAGAAACTCTTTGTCTTTTATTACATACAAATCCCTCATCATGAGTATGTTGCCGATTTCCCTGTATATATATCCGCCAAACATTCCCCATGTGAAAAGCTCCTGGTCAACATGGTTCGGCCATCCGTTAACAACATACATCACATAGAACAACATCATGAAAATATCTATTATCAAAAACTTCTTTGTATTCTTATTAATGAATGCACTAAGTACAAAAAACGGCATTGCAAGAAGCAACCACTGCGGATGCCACTGCGAAAGACCGAAAAGTGCAACAAGCACAAGGCAGCACAAAAACAGCGACCACTGCACTTCCCTCGCATCATCCTCGGGGTTTTTAAAATATGCATAGGCACATATAAAGCCCCACAACAGGATAACGTAGCTTATCGTTACACCGTTTGCGCTAATTCCTGCCGCTGACACATAGCCGGTTGCGCTAAACCCGAGCACATATTCTTTAAATACATCATTACCGTAAAACAACACAAATTCTACCGCATACGGAATTGCCACAAAAATTATATCCCTGATTATTTTCCAGATATTTTTCTCGCGAAGCAGAAGAAGCGGCACAAAGAACAAC
>JAZNXQ010000310.1:0-3720 GCA_045593945.1 Lachnospiraceae bacterium
TCCTCAAAAAGAGGCAAATGATTGGCGTTCATGATTTCAGTTACAATCGGAAGTCCTGTTGCTTTCTTAGCCTTAAGTAAAAGTTCAAGTCCCTCTGCCTTCATTCCCTGAAAATCATACGGCGAGGTTCTGGGCTTAAACGCACCGCCTCTAAGCATTGTTGCTCCTGATGCCTTTACCTTGTTTGCAACCTCAAGTATCTGCTCTTCCGACTCAACCGAACACGGACCTGCTATTATCGCAAAATTGCCTGCACCGATTCTTGTATTGCCAACTTCTATTACAGTATCTTCAGGATGAAACTTTCTGTTCGCACTCTTAAACGGCTCACTTATACGCTTAACACTTTCCACCATCGAAAGTGATGCTACCAAATCCCCATCAATACCTCTTGTATCTCCGACAAGACCAAGTACTGTCTGGAATTCACCTTTCGATACGTGAACGCTTACGCCCTGCTCCTCAAACCATTCTATTAATTTGTTCAACTGCTCCTCCGGTACTCCCGGCTTTAAAACTGTAATCATAATCTCTTTCCTCCATGTTTTAAATAAAAAAACCGATGTAGGCACTGCCTGACATCGGTTAATACTTACACTAAAATAAAAGTATCAATCTTATGACCTGTGGCAGCACAAAGAATCAACGCTATAATAATAGCCCTGATAAGAAACGTAATAATATTCTGCTGCTACGTTACGCATCTTTGTTACCATGAGTCACGATTCCTTTCACTTTTAATAAAAAATATTATACAACTTTTCACAACTATGTCAATATATTCATTCTACAATTTTAGAATTTTTAATCAAGCTTGATCTTATTTCAGTATATTCAGCTTTATTATCCGCATTATTCAACTGCTTATCATCAGACAGTTCAAGTAAATAATACATTCTCTTTTCTATCTTAAGCATGTCTTCATATGTTTCATAATAATCCGTCATCATTGAGCCATGCACTCTGCCGTCTTCTCCGACAATCATCTCCTTGGGACATGTATTCTGACTTCCTTTGAGAACACAAACCTGTCCGAGCACCCCCTGCACATGCACATTAAGCTCCTGATATTCCTCTGCATCGCCTAAAATCCACGCAGATTCAGGCCCAACAATCAACCTGTAAACACTCGTATCCGCCGAAATACTGCAAAGCTTCGCTTTATCTTCTTTAAAATATATATCCACACTTGCCTCACTGCTTGTATATACTACCCTGTCAGCAATATCTTCAGCAACCTGCACTTTAAATGTACCTGCTTTTACAATTCCGTTCTCCGGCTGAAAAAACTCCTTGTTGGAACCATTAGCTTTATCAGAAGCATTATCTTTATCGGAAATCACGGGAGTTGTCTGCTCATCTGCCTGCGTAGGCGCGGTAGTGTCTGTCTCTGTATCCTTTGCCTTGCCGCACGCAAGCAAACCTAACGAAATCATCGCAATAATAAGCGTGTATATTATCTTTTTCATGCTGTCATTCCTCCATATGTAATCTGTGTCTCATTTTTGTATAACACCACACATATTATTTAAAAACAAAATACTTGCATCGCTACAACATATTCTACCATACGGCATAATTATTTTCAACAAAAGCAATCTTTCGTAGTCATAAATATTATTCAAAAAATGGGTTACCATATCAATATGAATATATCAAAAAACATTAACGAAACAATAAAAAACTTAAAACAGACCTTGCCCATTGGCAAAAGTTTCGACTTTATCACGCGTGATTTGTATCTAGGCAGAACAAAATCTTTCTGGATTGGCATAAACGGTTTTGTCAAAGTAGAACTGATACAGCAGATGTTTTCCGACCTGCAAAATCCGCTTTATACGCAGGATGATATCGTAAAAAGCATTGATGCTTTTATGAATGCCAAAATGGGTTATGCGCAGCTTCAGTTATCCTCGGACTGGAATCTTATAATCCGCAATATTTTAAGCGGTCCTTCGGTGCTTTTTGTTGATGGCTTTGACAAAGCAATTATCATCGACGCAAGAACATATCCAACCCGAAGCGTTGAGGAGCCGGATACAGAAAAAGTCACCCGCGGCGCCAGAGACGGTTTTGTTGAGACGGTGCTTTTTAATACAAACCTTATTCGCCGCCGTATCCGCTCACCCAAGCTCACCTTTGAAATTAAAACCATCGGAACCTCAAGCAAAACAGATGTTGCGGTTGCTTATATTGACGGAATTGTTAACGACGAACTGCTAAAAAAAGTCAATGAAAAGCTTGCCAACCTCGACATCACATCGCTCACTATGGGAAATAAAAGCCTCGAAGAGCTTCTTGTCAAAAAGCGCTGGTACAACCTGCTTCCAAGTATTCAGAGTACCGAACGCCCCGACGTTGCCTGCAGTTACTTAAATGAGGGCCACATCCTGATTCTCGTGGACAATTCTCCTTCGGTAATCATTTTGCCGTGCACGATTTTTCAGTTTACACAAAGTCCCGACGACTACTACCGCGCACCGTCCGTCGGCAATTACTTTCGAATGGTCAGATTCTTTTGTTGCCTGTTAAGCGTGTTTCTGATACCGGTATTTTTGCTGCTTGCGGCCTACTTCCCTGATATCAGCGAAAGTCTAAAACTCCTGACCACCGAAGAAGCCAAGGCACTGTCGACCATGCAAATTATAATATATGTATTCGTTGTGGAATTCATACTGGATTTGTTTAAGTATGCGTCGGCACACAGTTCAAGTAACTATTCCGGTTCGTTTGCACTAATCGGTGGACTTATTATCGGTGAAATTGCCGTTGAGCTTAACTGGGCCTCCAAGGAGATTCTGTTCTACGGCGCAGTTACACTTCTTGCATCACTTTCCCTGTCGAGTATTGATTTTAGCGACGCACTGCGAATATACCGGCTATTCTTAGTAGCCACTATTGCCTTCTTCGGAGTATGGGGCTTTATTATCGGTCTGGTACTTATTATCATATCCGTAGTTACCACACCAACCTTTGCAGGAATGAGCTACTTTTGGCCACTGTTCCCGTTTAACTGGAAAGCGCTTAAAACACTGCTGTTTCGGTATCCGACTGCGAAGGCACAGCCATCAACTGTATGGGAAAGAAAAAAACAGACAAGATACTAAATCCTGTCTGTTTTACATAATATACTATTCTTCAACATGACTCTTAAGACAATTCGTTCCCCTCTCAAGTGCCACAATACCGGTACGGCACTTCTCCTTAATTCCAAACGGCTTAAGAAGCTCGATAAATGCCTGTATCTTGGAGCTTTCTCCCGTAAGCTCACAGCAAAGCGTATCCGTCGAATAATCGATAATCTTGGAGCGGAATATATCAACCGCCGCAAGAATATCCTGTCTTGTCTCTGAGGTATTCTTAACCTTTATAAGAAGAAGTTCTCTTGAAACTGTCTCATGTCTGTCAAGTACCTCTACCTCTTTTACGTCATAAAGCTTCGCAAGCTGCTTAACAATCTGCTCCTTGGTTGCCTCGTCGCCTCTAAAAGTAACCGTGATTCGTGAAAACTCACTTGACTCTGTCTCACCCACGGTAAGGCTGTCGATGTTAAAACCTCTTCTCGTGAACATACTAGAAACTCTTGTAAGTACACCTGCCGTATTAGAAACAAGTATAGCTATAATAAATCTATGCATTACTTTTCCTCCTTAATCTCGGTAATAATATTGTCAATGGAACTTTCCGGCGGAAGCATCGGAAGTACGAATTCATCGCGTC